>JALWRV010000243.1:3537-19368 GCA_027080545.1 Parvularculaceae bacterium | reverse complement strand
TTTATACAATAGTCCACCTCCCCCTCGCGGCCCCATAAAACTTGGTGAACATCCAGAATGGTACTATTTTTTTCAAGATAAGCATCAAGCAATGCGCGGGTTTCTCGATTAGGCCCACAACAATAAGAGCCAAAACGCACCCGGATAGCACATTTATTCGCGGGCGATATATCGCCAACCTCTTTGGGCGCAGTTGTAAAGTTTTCTCTTGGATTATAGTTTTGACCTGTCACCTTTTCACCCTGTTCATCAAGCCGGTTATGAGACGAGGCTCCCTTCGGCTCATACGCTGAACAAGCAGCAATCAACATTGCCAAGCCTGCGCTACCCATAACCAAAACAGCTTTCTTTTTCCAATTCATATTGTTCAACCTATCGCTCCCCTCCCCACATGAATACTTAACATTCTTGGCCATAAAAAGGCGGGGTTGATATGATCAAGCCCCGCCTAGTAATTATCTAATGTCTACTGATTATTATATATCACCGGATACATCTTCTGGCTCCGGCTGCCATGACTGGCTGACCACATCAAAGAACATATCATCTTCATCGAAAATGAATTGGCTTTCGTATAGGTCGGTCAATGTGGTGTTTTGCAACAATATCCCTGAACCATCACCGAAATCGATAAACACATCGGCACCAATTTGCGATGCATTATCCATAAGATCATCAAAGTCTTCAATATCTGCTTCATCACCATCTTCAATGACGATATAATCTTCTGCAGAAAAATCAGCGACTGTATCGTAGCCGCCTTTTTCAGCATCATAGACAATCACATCGACACCATCGCCCGAGACGATGAAATCATCACCCTTGCCACCTTCGATCCAGTCTGAGCCAGCGCCGCCATCGAGCGTATCATCTCCTTTACCGCCTTCCAGCTCATCATTGCCAGAGCCACCTAAAAGAGTGTCATTACCCTTGCCGCCTTCCAACTCGTCATCGCCGTCACCACCATCGAGCGTATCATCTCCTTTACCGCCCTCCAGCTCATCATTGCCAGAACCGCCTGAAAGCGTGTCATTACCCTTGCCGCCTTCCAGCTCGTCATCGCCGTCACCGCCAAACAGGGTATCATCACCCCAGCCGCCATCAATTTCGTCATTGCCTGCCCCACCATCAATGGTGTCGTTACCGGTGCGGCCAAGCAATTCATTGTCTAGCTCATTACCGAAAATCCAGTCATCACCCAGACCCCCAACAGCGCGCTCAATCTGCGCCCCATTGGCGATGGTATAACCACCGAAAATGCCCTCTACATAGGAGATGAAACCACCTCCACCGGGGCCATAGTCAAGGGTTGCATCACGCAAATCAAGAACCGCCGAGCTTATGCCATTATATTGCATCGTATCAATGCCACCGGTGTCCCAGATGGTCTGGAAGAAGGTCCCTGTCGCATTGGTATCATTGAGCATATAGGTCGTGTTGGTCACATTGGTCGTCGGGTTGAAACCGTAGCGCTGTTGCAGCAAACCAATATCGAGGGCCATAATGGTGCCCTCATATCCATAGCCCGCGACCCCAGGCGACCCAAAGGGCGCCGTCTGCCAACCTGTATTATAGGACATGGTGGTAAACACGCCCTGATTGAGGTCGAAGAAACCATAATCACCAAAGGCACTATCAACCCCAAGCAGAATGTCCGACCCGCCGCCATTATCGTGGGGGTGCGCGAGCCCCATACCGTGACCAAATTCATGCAGCAGGGTAACAAAGCCAAAGCCGCCTTGCTCCAACGATCCCCCCGGCGTATCGGACCAGCCAGTGCCCGGACCATTGTTGAACACACCAATGCCTTGCAAGTTCCCAAAGATAGCGTCGGGCGGATACATATAGGCCAAGGCGCTAATGCTAGAATTAGTCACCAGAGTGAAGTCAGCCATGGTTTGATCGGTAACAATCTGGAATGTAACATCAAGATATTGCTCATAAACCCCAAAAGCGGCCATGGCCTGCCCAATTTCATAGGCGTTCCAGCCCTCCGACGTCACCCCATCAAAAACCTCACCGAGATCGGCAAAATAAACATTGATAATATTATCCGGGCCCGTATCCACGAAGGTGCCGCCCCAATCAATCGCATCCAGCGGATCGAACAGGCTGAGATCAACCTCTGTCACGGTCACCTGATAGGTGCCAGTCTGTGAATCAGCATAGCTGCCCGCCGAAATGTAATAGGTGCCTGCATCAAGCAACTCAAACACCCGTGAGGACGTATCACCGCCAAAGAAATCCACATCATCATTGATCGCGATAAGATTCCCATTGGCATCATAAAGTCTGAGAACCGTATCAAGGAACGGGGTTCCACCCGCCCCATCAAGGTCAATCTGCACCGCCGTCTGGGCGTCGAGATCGAAGCGAATCCAATCACGATCAAAATTATATTCAAGATCACCAACAAAGACACCATTTAGCGCCACTGTCTCAGTGGTGGTGTCATTGGCCGGAATGAAGTCGCCATTCGTATCTATTTCGGTAGCGGTGAGGGTATATTCGCCGAACAAAGAATCCGCAAACGAAGCCGCCTCAACAAAATAATTACCCGCGGTCAGTTCAATAAAAATTTCTGAATTGAAATTAAAGAAACCGACATCATCATTTTGGGCAACAATATTGCCAGCCGCATCATAGATGGTCAAAACCGTATCAGACACCCCAGCGGAACCAGAACCGAAAAGGTTAAACAAGAAAGCCCCATCGCTAGCGACATTGAATTGGAACCAATCGCGGTCACCCACGGGATTAAGATATTCCACAACCGGCACGTCAACCAACAGCACTTCCGTGGTCGTATTGTCAGCTGGGATCACATCTGGCGGAATGATCAATTCAGTGGCCAGCAATGTATATTCGCCGGATAGGGAATCGAAAAATGAAGCCGCTTCCACAAAATACGTGCCCACCGATAAAGAAATAGTCAGCTCTGAAAACAGGCCAGGACCGCCATCATCATCGAAGGCAATCAAGACTGAATTTGAATCGTAAAGGCGTAGATATGTGTCGCTCACCGGATTAGCCCCAGAACCAGAAAGGGAGAAGGTGAAAATTCCATCTGCCGCCACATCAAAACGGAACCAATCCCAATCACCCACCGTGTTCAAGGCTGCTGTTACCGGCACATCCAGCGGCAACACCTCCGTCGTGGTCGCATCACCGGGAATCGTGTCCATAGGCCCCACAAATGACAGCGATCCATCGCGAACGAAATTGTCTGCCATGATCTGAAATATCGGTAACTGCTTCAACTCCTCGCGTGACTGCGTGTGTGTGATAACCCTGTTATCTTGCTTGTCACGGATAAGACCGAAGGTAAATGCGTTAGAAGCTGACATGGACGATGTCTCCCGATTGAATGAATGATCTAATGAGATACGCAACAAGGACAAAAAACGCCGATAACACGCATATTGAAGATCGCATTCGCCGACAAAAAAACGCCGCCGCCGCACCCCCTAGTCGGCGGGGTGGGTATTTTAGGGATTTATAGTTGAGTATTTCGGTGTCGCCCCCGTAAGGTTCGCCAACAACTCTACCCCGTCCATCCCTTCAGGCTTCTCAAGCGCGATCAACGACTCATTTACGTGCCGTGGCTTTTAGATTATCATCAATTTTGGCAAAACTCAATTGCCATTGCCGCGAATCTTATCATGCAGTGCAACATTCAATGGCAATACATGCTGCAATCGACTCGATTGCGGCCTTCTTTTCATTCCGAACAAGGGTAGGTTCATGCCCATGAGCAAGCTGCGTTATAGATTGTTGAACAAGGGGCTGGTATTAGTGTCGGTTATGGCATTTAGCCTGCTCAGCGCTTGTGCCACCACGCCGCCAGACGATATTGGCAATGCGTGTGAAATTTTCCGCGATAAAAAGGGCTGGTATAAGGCCACCAGGCGGGTGGAGAAGAAATGGGGCATGCCGATTGCGGTGCAGCTTGCAATTATCCGTCAAGAATCCTCGTTTAAACATAATGTGCGACCCGACCGCAAAAAGTTCCTATTCGTTTTTCCGGGCCGCCGCCCCTCCTCCGCCTTTGGCTATGCCCAAGCGCTGGAAACCACGTGGGAAACCTATAAGGCCGACACTGGACGGCGCGGGGCCGACCGTGACCAATTCAAAGATGCGGTAGATTTCATCGGCTGGTACGGCAATCTGTCTCGTAAGCGGGCGGGAATTGCCCCTTCTGATGCCTATCGCCAATATCTCGCCTATCATGAAGGCCAAGGGGGGTATTTGCGCGGCACATGGAAATCCAAGCCCCAACTCAAACGCATCGCCCGTACGGTGGCCGATAATGCTGCCCGCTATGATCGCCAACTTGACCGCTGTGAACGGGAATTTCGTCGGGGTATTCCCTTCATTCCCTTTATCTAGGGACCAAACGGGCTTCCACAAGGAGTAAAATCGTTCTAAGGGCTAGAGACTCGGCCCCTTGGGCCCAACCTCTCAGTTAAGACCAGTGTTGACGCGTTAAAGGACAGTCATGGCCGCCCCCAAGCCCCGTAAAAAGACCATTCGCAAAAAAGCTTCCCCTAGACAGGTTACCGCAAAAACCCCAGACCTGTTTGGGGATGAGGCCTATTCCGCCAAAGATATTGAGGTATTGGAAGGGCTGGAGCCTGTGCGCAAGCGCCCGGGCATGTATATTGGCGGCACCGACGAAAAGGCCATGCACCATCTGTTTGCGGAAGTGCTGGACAATGCCATGGACGAGGCCGTAGCTGGTCATGCCAATCGCATCGATGTCAGCCTTGACGCAGATGGATTTGTTTCCGTCAGCGATAATGGCCGCGGGATTCCCGTAGACCCCCACCCAAAATTCAAAAGCAAATCCGCCTTGGAAGTGATTATGACCACGCTTCATTCGGGGGGAAAGTTTTCCAACAAAGCCTATGCCACGTCTGGGGGGTTACACGGGGTTGGGATTTCCGTGGTCAATGCGCTGTCCGACGCCGTGACGGTGGAAGTCGCCCGAGGCCGCAAGCTGTTTCGTCAGGAATTTTCCCGGGGCAAACCCAAGGGCAAGCTAAAAAAAGCCGGGGATGCCCCAAACCGGCGCGGTACTATGGTGCGCTTTCATCCAGATCCAGAAATTTTTGGCAAGCGCGCAAAATTCAAGCCGGCACGTCTGTTTCGCATGACCCGTTCCAAAGCCTATCTGTTTGGCGGCGTAAAGATCGTTTGGAAATGCGATAAAAAATGGCTCAGCGATGATAAAACCCCTGCCAGCGAAACCTTTCATTTCGAGCGTGGTTTAGCTGATTATCTAACCTCCCTGATCGGAGCCAAACCCATTGTCACCGATGATATTTTTGCAGGCAAGATTGAGCGCGAGGGCGGCCATGGATCGGTTGAATGGGCGGTAGCATGGGGAGCGGCCGGTTTTACCCCGGCGGGCAGCGATGTGGATGGCTTCACCCATTCCTATTGCAACACTATTCCCACCCCGGAAGGTGGCACCCACGAAACCGGTATGCGCGCGGCCTTGACCAAGGGACTAAAATCCTATGCTGAGCTGAGCGGCAATAAAAAGGCCGGCAATATCACCGCAGAAGATGTGATGGGCACTGCCGGGGCCTTGCTCTCGGTCTTTGTTTCTAATCCGGAATTTCAGGGCCAGACCAAAGACAAGCTCGCCACCACCGAAGCCCAACGCCTCACCGAAAACGCCATGCGCACCGCCTTTGATCACTGGCTCGCCGGCAATCCCAAACAAGCGGATCGATTATTGACCTTTGTCTTGGAGCGGGCGGATGATCGCTTGCGGCGACGCAAAGAAAAAGAAGTTTCCCGCGCCTCGGCCATGCGCAAACTACGCTTGCCCGGCAAGCTCGCCGATTGCTCACAAAAAGCCGCCGCTGGAACCGAAATTTTTCTGGTGGAAGGCGACAGCGCCGGCGGTTCCGCCAAGCAAGCACGCAATCGCATGACTCAAGCCATTTTGCCTTTGCGGGGTAAGATTTTAAATGTCGCCTCTGCTACCCAAGATAAAATATTGGCCAATCAGGAAATCAACGACATTGTTCAAGCCTTGGGCTGCGGCATGGGCACACGGTTTGCCTTGGAAGATTTACGCTATGAAAAAATAATTATTATGACCGATGCCGATGTGGATGGGGCGCATATCGCCGCCCTGCTCATCACTTTTTTTCAACGTCTTATGCCAGAACTCGTCCGCGAAGGGCACCTCTATATGGCGCAACCCCCTCTGTTCAAACTCGCTTCCAAAGGGCGCTCCGTCTATGCCATGGATGAAGAGGCGCTGGAAGAAAAACGCGCCACTGAATTTCGCGCCAATGAAAATGTCTCTGTTACCCGCTTTAAGGGGTTGGGAGAAATGGATGCAAAAGATTTGAAAGAAACCACCATGAAACCGGAAAGCCGAACATTGGCCCGCATTTTTATTGCCGAGGACAAGACCAGTGAAATTGAAGATTTGGTCGATCGGTTGATGGGGCGCAAAGCAGAGGCGCGCTTTCAATTCATTCAGGAAAACGCTCAATTCGCCCACGAAGAATTGGATATTTAATGGCTAATAAACCCGCGATCACCATTATCGACAAGACTGACCAGCTGGCTCTTTATTGTGAGCGCTGGGCCAAGATGCCTTTTATTACCGTCGACACCGAATTTATGCGCGAGCGAACCTATTTTTCACAGCTTTGCCTCATTCAGGTTGCTAGCGAAAATGAAGCGGCCATAATTGATCCTTTGGCTGATGGGTTAGACCTTGCGCCTTTTCTTGACCTACTCGCCAATAAAAATGTGTTGAAAATTTTTCATGCCGCACGCCAAGATATTGAAATTTTCTATCATTTGATGAAACAGGTGCCCGCCCCCCTGTTTGATACGCAAATTGCCGCCATGGCGTGTGGTTATGGGGACCAAATCGGTTATGAACCACTAATTCGTATGACCAGCGGGGCCACCATCGACAAGGGCTCACGCTTTACGGATTGGGCGCGACGCCCTCTGTCAGACAAGCAGTTGATTTATGCTTTAGGCGATGTCACCCATTTAATTGACGCTTATAAGATTTTGCTAAAATCCCTCCAGGAAAAAGGGCGCGAAGACTGGGTCCGTGAGGAAATGGCCTTTTTACTTGATCCGTCTCTTTATTTTGTGAAACCCGAAGAAGCGTGGCGACGATTGAAATTGCGCTCGGTGCGACCAAAAGAATTAGGGCCTCTCATAAAATTAGCCGAATGGCGCGAGCGCGAAGCCCAACATCGCAATGTGCCGCGCCAACGCATCATTAAAGACGACGCCATTTTCGAATTGGCTCGTCAGGCCCCAACCACGCCTGAAGCCATGGCCCGTTGTCGCTCAATTTCCGGCGGGTTTGAGCGTTCCTCTCAGGCTAAGGGCTTACTAAACGCTATCGAAGCCGGATTAAAAATACCGCGCGATAGATTACCCAAGCTCAATGATGACCGTGATCGCACCCCGGTACCGGCGGATATTATGGAATTACTGCGGGTCTTGCTCAAACATAAATGCCAAGCAGAAAATGTGGCCCCTAAACTATTGGCTTCAGTTGCCGATCTCGAAGCCATCGCCCGCTATGATGAGCCGGACATACCCGCCATGAAAGGTTGGCGGCGGAAAATCTTTGGCGAGGCTGCCTTGAAGTTAAAGCGCGGCGAATTGGCCATGCGCTTGAAGGATGGCGAGGTGGATATATTTGAGCTTAACGGATAACTTCCAGTTCCCGCTCAAAACTTTGCGCCACCAATTGCAATCGCCTATGCACCATTTGCGAAAATAGAGGCTGCATATCCGCGCTCAATCGAAATATGATCTTATCCTCCGTCAAGACAAAACAGTCTGGCCCCAACACATGACCGGATTTTGGCGACAGATCAGAAGCAAAACGCATGGCCAACCCTACCCGCTCAGCCCATTGCCATTGTTCTTGCCCCATCAACGAGGCCGGGATCGTTTGTGGCAAATCCACACGCTTGGCCCGGTAACGATAGAATAGGCTGGCCGCAAGGGCGACCCGCTCCCCATGGGTGAGCGCCACCAACGGGGCGCGCAAAGCGGTTTCGCAGGCCTGTAAGGGGCGCTCATCCGGATGCGACAAAGCCGCTATATCCACCATTGAACAAGCCGCCTGACGCAAATGTCGCTCCCTTGGTGTTTCACCCACGAAAAGACTATCAAGAAATTGTAACAGCTTGCCCCCCATTTGAGGATTGGGATTAAGCCGCACGGCATATTCCGTGGCGATAGCAAAGAGCGGGTCTTCGAGTTGTTGCGTGGAGGTCAACTGATCAAACAAAATCCCTTCACGCACCCCGAAGGAAGAAATAATAATATTGCGGGCCTTGGTAAGCTCCAGCAATAGGCGCAATACCATCGCCGCATGGGGCAGCGTTTCAATGCGTTTGCGCTGAATACCCGGAATATTGGTCAATCCCTCAGGCGATTGCTTTTCCACCAATTGGCAAATTTCGATAATGTCTTCCCGTGCCATCTGATAATGATGCAAAGTTTTCAAAGGATAGTTTTGCACCGCTTGATGGATGCGCGCCAAGGCGCGCCACGCACCGCCGACCGCATGCAAAGTTTCCGTTTTTTCTGCTGTCAACCATTGAGATTTTTTCAATATTTTATGCACAGCTTTTTCAGCATCAGCTGGGATAGGGCCATATTGACTGATCAGTCGCAGCGGCCCCAACTCATAGCTCTGGGACAGAGCGACAGGTTTGAGAAAATCGTCAGAATAACGCACCAGCTCGAGTGAGCCCCCACCCATGTCGCCGCATAGATGTGATCGAGCCGTTGGGGAGTTTTGAATAATATCCGGCGCCCCAGAAAGAACGCCAAGCGCTGCCAACCTTGCTTCTTCTACCCCTGAAAGGATTTCCGGCTTGAACCCTGTCGCCGCCACCTGCTCGATAAAATCGGCCCCATTTGGCGCTTCACGCATCGCTGCCGTGGCCACCACCCGCACATTGGGATTGCCCATTTCCGTACAAACCGCTTTAAAGCGTCCCAGCACCTTCAGCGCCTGTTTCATGGCCCTTTCAGACAGCTCACCGGTTTTCGGGTCGCGCCGACCTAATCCACATAATTCTTTTTCATTGAAAATCGTAATCGGCGCCCGTTCTGGTGCCCCATAAATGACCAGTCGGACAGAGTTTGACCCGATATCTACAACCGCCTGTCGGGCGGCACGCCCCATTGTCATATATTTCTCTTTAAAATTGCCTGAACTATCTTGCCATACTGCCCATATCTATCTGACGGCAAACTCTCCAGCCCTCAGATGTTCGATTGGAACTATCACCCCATAACCATCTGTATGTGATGGCGATTCGTTCCATATTGCCGCCTATCAGGTTTTATTTTTACTATTAGAATTTTTGTTTGAATTGTTCTTTTTGCCTTTTCTTTTGAGGCGCTTACTACTTGGGTGCAAGAGTTCCGGGGCATTATATTCAATTGCAGCCCCCCGCCCCGAAAGGCTTGGATGGGTCATAAAATATTGATGAACATTAAAGGCGTTTTTCGGATCACTCGGCAAAGGCTGGCGTTGATAAGACCCATCAGGCAGCATGTTCCAAGACTGGGCCTCGTCATTGAGATTGGCAACCATGATTTGATCCAAGACTTGCCCCAGCACGGTGGCGTTTAAAATCGGGCACATAATCTCCACCCGTCGGTTAAGATTACGCGGCATCCAATCTGCCGAACCGATATAGACTTTGGCTTCTTTGTTGGGCATGGGTTTACCATTACCAAAGCACGCAATGCGTGAATGTTCTAAAAACCGTCCAACAATAGATTTCACCCGAATATTTTCCGATAGTCCGGGAACCCCCGGCCGCAGGCAACATATGCCCCGCACGATCAAATCAATCTGTACCCCCGCTTGTGAAGCCTGATACAGCTTGTCAATCATGCCCCCATCAACCAACGAATTCATTTTCGCCCAGATTGAAGCCGGTTTACCACTCTTCGCAAAAGCTATTTCCTTATCGATGAGCCGGTAAAAATCCTCGCGCATGGTCAAGGGAGCAACCGTTAGATGTTTCAGATCATCCGGTTGTGCATAGCCTGTGACATAATTAAACACTTTTGCGGCATCCCGGGCCACGGCCTCATTTGCCGTAAACAGAGAGAGATCCGTATATAATCGCGCTGTCACCGCATGATAATTACCTGTGCCGATATGTACGTAAGAGCGGGTTTTTTTACCTTCTTTGCGCACCACCAATGATAATTTGGCGTGGGTTTTATAGTCGACAAAACCATAAACCACGTTCACCCCGGCGCGCTCCAAAGACCGCGCAAGACGTATATTGGCTTCCTCATCAAAACGCGCTTTTAGCTCCACCACCGCCGTTACATTTTTACCGGCCTCCGCCGCCGCGATTAGCGCATCAACAATAGGGGATTGTTTGGACGTCCGATAGAGGGTCTGTTTTATTGCCAGCACGTCCGGGTCCCGGGCTGCCTGTTGCAAATATTGAACCACCACATCGAAACTTTCATAAGGATGGTGGATGAGGATATCCTTGGCCGCGATGGCAGAAAAACTATTGCCGCCATGTTCGCTCAAGCGTTCCGGCAAGCGCGGCTCATAGGGTTCAAATTGCAAATCCGGTCGATCCGCCGGGATCATTTCGTTTATTTGCGACAAGCCCAGCAGCCCATCTACCTTGACCATATCACGTGACCGCACCCCGAGCGATTGGCGCACCATATCTTGAAGATAGTCTGACGTGTGGCTATCAATTTTCAACCGGATCACATCACCACGACGCCGACGCTGGAGCATATTTTCAAATAGACGCACCAGATCTTCCGCTTCTTCTTCCAATTCAACATCTGAATCACGCAAGATGCGAAATGCCCCCTTAGCGCGCAACTTATAACCGGGAAATATTTTATCGAGAAATTGTTCAATCACCCGCTCTAACGCTACATAGCGCACCACAGGCAAGCCATTGTCCAAGGTCTCACGCGTGGGCAGGCGCATAAAGCGCGGCACTTTTTGTGGAACCGGCAAGAGAGCAGAATAATATTCTTCACGCTTTTTCCGTTTGAGATCGAAACACAACACAAATCCCTGATTAGGAATAAAAGGAAAGGGATGGGCCGGATCAACCGCCAATGGTGTCAACACTGGAAATATTTCGCTCAGAAATTTTTTTTCCAGCCATTTTAAATCTTGATCATCCAGCGCACCCGGAGAGAGTAAATGTACGCCTTGTTCTTCCATCAACGGGCCAAGCTTTTGCCAACATTGCTGTTGCTCTAGCATTAACTCTTGCGCCGCCTTATTGACCATTTCCAATTGTTGCGAGGGGGACAAGCCTTCTTGCGAAAGCTGGGTAATGCCTTCACGCACCTGCCCCACAAGGCCAGCCACACGAACCATAAAAAATTCATCAAGATTGCTCGCAGAGATGGATAAAAAACGCAGACGCTCCAAGACTGGGTTACGGACATTTTCCGCTTCTTCCAGCACCCTTTTATTGAATTGCAACCAAGAGCGTTCCCGGTTGAGAAAGCGCTGTGGGGAGGATGGATCAATCGCCGCGATGTCTGGCCCTTTGGCCCCAATAGCCAATTCAGCCTGTTCGCCAAACGCCCCATTTTGGGTTGATGGGCTATCCATGAACCGCTTTACCTTCTGTTAAATAGTGCCAATGGCGGCACCTGCTGATGACCGTTATATAGGGATGAAATCTCACAAAAAGGATAAATCCGACGGCAAAAGTAGGAAATTTATCCATAAACCGTGAATTGGGGGAATTTTTCCAATGTTTCGCGGATAAATTTCTGATCAATTGCCCGTTTTTGCCCCAATGCCTCTGCGTCCATGACGGCCGCAAAATCCACCGCGCAGTGGAGGGAGCGGCGCAAAGAGCGGGCGGCCTCGTCGGCGGTACGCTGCGAAATGCGCACCTGCCGCAGCGCCAGCTGATCGTGAAACACCATCGCCAACAGGGCCTCGTCTGGGGCTGGCAGGTTTGCATTGGGCAAGGCACGAAGTCGGGTCACAAGATCCACAAGCGGCTCATTGTTGCCATCCTGCGCCCACTCGCCAAGCGGTGACAATCCGGCCAGAACATAACGGACCGGGCGATTTTGTGCTTGATGATAAAATCTCAACAACGCCTCACCTCCACATAGATGGGCATCATCAATGAAAATAAAATTGTCCGCTCCGCTGTGGTTCTCCGCCTCACCAATATTTGGTAATTGGCCTTGGGTAAAAAACGATATGTTCATTGTCGGTTGGCGGCGCGCCGCTTCAATGCGCAAGAGATGCGACTTGCCAGACCCCGCCGGCCCAGTCAGGACGAAGCCCGGTGCCACCCCAGCCCCAAGCGGTCGGGCAAGCCATGTTTGTAGCAAGGCTATTGCCGGTTCGTTCGCCGCAGACTGCAACAAATGTGTGTTGGTTTTCGGCGCAATCCCGTAGGGAAAGGTGAGTTGTGTCATCCGCTCGATCACCGAAGGTTGGTAGCGTTAATAAAGACCACCCAGATCATCTTCCGCTGAGTCCGTATCATCCTCTTCACTGCTACTTTCCCCATTGTCATCAAGAGAAGGCAGCAAGTCGGTTGCTGGTTCGAGAGGCTGCTCGAGAATGGTGCCTTCTCCGTTTCCATTTTCCAATATTTGCGGCGTGCCAGATGAAGGAGGAAGCTCGGTGGGCACCGCCTCAAGTTCCCGTTCACTTGGTGGGCTAAATTCATTTTGTGGCAGGGGTGTTCCAGCGGGCGTTGTCCCAGCTCTCTCCATTGAGGGAAGGCCCCCGGGCACATTGCCACGCCATTCAACCGGAGGGCGGTCATCAACCGGCTGATTAAACGGATTATCCACAGGCGCAAATTCACCGCCATCGGAGGTCGGTTGTCTATCCGGCCGCAAGGCAACATTATCAATACGCTCATATATCGCCCCATAGAGCGATGTCGGCGCAATATTCCAGCGCTCATTACGGCTTTGCCACAGCACGAGATCTTCCTGACGCAAGGCCACCACTAATTTATGAATATCCCCGAGCAATATCATCGTGATGGTTGCCCCTTCGGAAGATAGAGCCCCGGTTTTAACGCTTTCCACATTGGGATTAGCTTCTAAGGTTTGGCGAATTTTGGCCCATTCCGCGAGGCTGGTAAAATAGGCACTGACCGTGACGGTTGAGGCGGAAGAATGGTCAACCAGCGTTTTGCGTTTCCAGTCAGCCGCATGTTTGGCCATGGTGCTAGAGACCGCCCGCCTCGCAAGCGCTGGAAAATCGTCATTTTGCCCGCGATACCATGCTTCCGTCAGCACCCGGCCAATACGATCATCGACGGTTGCCACCCCGCGTCGGCCATACCCATTAGCGCTATCATAGAGCGAACCAGAACCCCCATCGCCGACAATAGCACCCTGTCCCTTGCGATAGGCCTGAATAAGACGCACCCGCAAGCGATATTGCCCATCCTGCTCTGACAGATAGCCATGGGCCACAATCACCTGCCCTACCCCATAGCGGTTTGCCAATACAGACAGGGCGTTTTGATTATAGGCCAATGCTTGGCGCGCTGTGATAGTTTGCACATCGCTCATGTCACCACGCGGCAGGACCATGGGTGTTAATTCGCTATCGAGGGGGCGCACCAACCATGCCCGCGCCCATGGATTATTGCTCTCCCACAGATAGACACCGCTTTTGGTCTGCAATATAGGCAGCAACAGCGCCTTACGGGTTTGCGATTCCGAATAGGGCAGTCGCGCATTGGTCAGCAGCGAACGCACCCCGTCCGGATTAAAACGGTAGGTAATGGATGCACGATAGGATGTGCGGGAAGATTTTTCATCAAAAACAGCAATATCTTCTTCAAGTGCAGCCAACTGTTCGTTGGAGATGGAGATGGCTTGCTTACCGAAACTATCATATTGGTTTGATGCTGGTGCTGCGCGCCCCAAAGCCAGTTTCGGCAGATAGACCCAATCATCCTCGGCAGTCATACGACGCAACAAAATATCCATCGCCCGTTTGCGGCCTATATTGCGGGCCTTTGATTGAGCGGCGGCCGTCGTGCTGCCTTCGGCTTCCACCGGCACCTTGGCGACCACGAAAACAGAATCAGCACTGGATTGGGCCGAAGCCACACCAACCATACCAACCAGCAATCCGGCCATCAGGCCGATGACAAGGCGGGGCAAAATGGACCGATAATTTCCCATAAACTCTTTTCCCTTTGGCCTCTAGCGCCACGATTCCTTCCCCTTATAGACAGGTAAGGGCTCTCGCGCACCCGTTTTCCCGCCTCTGGGGCCTCTTTTGGCATTAAATTCTGGTCTAAAAAGGGCGATAAATCGACCCAGATAAGCCGACTATATAAGCCCTTCACAAGCCTTGGCTTGTTGGCTAAGCCCCTAGCCAAACGCGCCATTGGCGATTCTAGCCTAGGATGAGGAAGCCCACCCCATGAGTGATGCCTATAAAAAAGCCGGGGTCGATATTGATGCCGGTGAGCGTCTGGTCAAAGCCATCGGACCGCTGGCCAAAGCCACCGCCCGCCCCGGCGCCGATGGCGCGCTTGGCGGGTTTGGCGGGCTGTTTGATATGAAAGCTGCCGGGTTTTCTGACCCTATATTGGTTTCCGGCACCGATGGCGTTGGCACCAAGCTGAAACTTGCCCTCGCCATGAATTGCCATGATACAATCGGCATTGATCTTGTAGCCATGTGCGTCAATGACGTGTTGGCGCAAGGGGCGCTGCCATTATTCTTTCTTGATTATTTTGCCTGCGGCAAGCTGGATGTGGACGTGGCCACGCAAGTCGTTCGCGGCATTGCCGATGGCTGTAAACAGGCGGGCGCGGCTTTGATTGGCGGGGAGACCGCTGAAATGCCCGGCATGTATGCGGGCGGCGATTATGATCTCGCAGGCTTTTGCGTTGGCGCCGTGGAGCGCGATCATTTGCTGCCTTTGCATGAGGGCAGCGAGAAAATGCAAGCGGGCGATGTGCTTGTCGCCCTTACCTCTTCCGGCCCCCATAGCAATGGCTATTCGCTAATCCGCAAAATATTGGAGCAAAGCGGCGCTGACATTAAAGCGCCTGCGCCTTTCGATGAGACCATTAGCCTTGGCAAAGCTTTGCTTGCCCCCACCAAGATTTATGTCAAAGCCCTAGAACCTTTACTGAAAGACCGCCTCATTAAAGGTTTTGCCCATATTACTGGCGGCGGGCTGACCGATAATCTGCCGCGCGTATTGCCGGACGGACTTGCACCTGAATTGGATGAAACCGCCCTTGCCTTACCGCCATTATTTGCATGGCTAAAAGAACAGGGCGAGTTAAGTAACACCGATATGCAGCGCACTTTTAATTGCGGCATTGGCGGGGTTGTGGTGGTTTCGCAAGACAATTTGGATGCAGCCATGGCAAAACTTGAAAAATCAGATACCGCCCCGCGCCTTATTGGCCGATTGAAAGCGGTTTAGCCATGATTGAGGTCGCGGTTCTCGTCTCCGGTTCCGGCTCTAACCTGCAGGCGCTGATTGATGCAGCCAAAGCGCCCGACTATCCAGCCAATATTGCTTTGGTCATCTCCAACCGCCCCGGCGTCAAAGCGCTGGAGCGTGCGGCCAAAGCCAATATTCCCCATCTGGTGATTGACCATAAAGCTTTTAAAGCCCGCAAAGCTTTTGAAGCTGTATTGCACGACACGCTGCGCGCCCATGAGATTGATCTCATCTGTCTTGCCGGGTTTATGCGGGTATTGACCGCCAGCTTTGTTGCCAAATGGCCAAAGCTGGCGGTCAATACCCGCATAAACCCGGCAAGACAGATG
>JALWRV010000243.1:0-3527 GCA_027080545.1 Parvularculaceae bacterium | reverse complement strand
CGATAAATCTGGCTGCTCGGTGCATTTCGTGACCGAAGGTCTGGATGACGGGCCAGTGCTCGGCCAGCGCACCGTGCCAGTGCTGGAAGGCGATAATGTGGAAACGCTTTCGGCGCGCATATTGCGCGAGGAGCATATTCTTTATCCGGAGATATTGAAAAAAATAGCGTCCGAACTATAATATGCTATCACTTTTTAGGGGGGCTTACTATGATTAGACCTGATGCTACTACAATTCTTTCAGTTACAACAAACCCTAATATATATTACATCCCCCCATATCAGCGATCTTTTGATTGGGGTAAAGAAGAGGCTCAAGAACTGATTGATGATTTGTCTTCATACATGGAGAATGAAAAAGAGTCGCTTTACCTAGGAACTATCATATTCAATGAGCAAGACGATGGAAAGATCGCTGTTGTGGACGGACAACAACGACTGACTACAATCTACCTCTTACTAATAGCCTGTCGCGAAGCGGCCAAAGCTGCAGGGAACCAAGCTTTAAGCTCCGCCATTCAACAACGACTAACTAGCATTGACCCAAATACAGGCGAAGCGACAGGAAATAAATTAATTCCATCTAGATCAATCGAGGCCTTATTTAATTATATGTGTAACCCCAATTGGGACGGCAACTTTCCTGATATTATACTGGACACACGCGGAAACCAAATTCGACTCAAAAGGCAGTGCAACAAAATCAAACCCATTTATTCCTTCTTTTATGAAAAATTACGCGATTTGAATGAAGATCAATTGACCCAGTTTAACAGGTCTCTCAATGAAACACAGATAATCCAAATAAAAATTGACAGCGATGAAGAAGCGTTTGCCATTTTCGAGAGGACCAATGCAAGAGGCCTCGACCTCGCCGCTTCGGACCTCCTGAAAAATTATCTCTTCGCACAAAACATTGATGGTATTGAAGATATTTGGGATGAAATAGTAAAGAACGCTGGAAGCTCACTATTAAGAATGTTGAAATACTTCCATACATCGCATCGCGGAATTATAACAAAATCAAGACTATATAGATCATTAAGGATATTTGCCGAGGAAACTGGCATTGAAGACTTTCTACAAAAGTTACTGTCCTTCTCCCACTTTTACAAATCCATTCAGAAAATTGACCAAGAATCATTTCGTGAATATTTTAGAGAGAAATTGGGGTTTCAGCGTATCGCTGGGCAGGATAACTGGTTTAAGAAAATATTTTTATCCGTGGAAGCGCTACACCTTTTCAAAATCAGACAGGCTTACCCTTTAATCTACTCTGCTTTTTTAAGCATCAAGAGCGGAAACGCTAATCCGGGAAATGGAGAAGCACGAAGCCTCATCAGATTTATGGCATTATTAGAGCACTACCATTTTATAAATACTGCTGTATGCGCACATATGGGTAATGAGGTTGAAAAGTTGTATGGAGAGTTTTGCAATGAATTCCGAACCTCTGAAAACTTCAATGAAACACTTGATATATTAACAAGGAAATTACGTGAGAAATTAGCTTCCAGAGATGAGTTTGTATCTGGATTTAAAAATATAACCTACAGCAAAGCCAATATAGGACTAGTCGCATACATCTTTGATCGTCATAACAATCACAACCTCCCGTTAGCAGATTGGAAGCGCTTATTTAATGCAGATATGAAGTTATGGATGAAAGACTATAATATCGAGCATTTTTACCCTCAAACCCCTGAGAACGATCCCCCGCTTCCAGATGAGACCGTGCATAATATAGGAAATTTATTGGTTTTATCCCGACAATTGAATAGTGCTCTAGATAATGACATGCCCCAGCGTAAGTTGGAACGAATGGGAGAAGGAGGGGATCTCCGTGAACAAGTCCGCGGTTACAATTATCTCATAAGGTTCGTTGATCAATATCACGAAAGTGACGAATGGAACGAAACAGTAATCAATGAACGTGCATTACAGCTTGCCGATGAATCCTACAATAATGTATGGGAATTTCCTTAATTTTCCCACAGCAGCCTTAAATCACGCTCTTGATCGAATTATCGTCATTCATCAGCACCACGGTCGGGTGATAGTTTTTTGCCTTTTCCGCTTCGACCTGCCCAAAGGCGGCAATGATAATCCTGTCCCCCGGCTCGGCGAGGCGCGCCGCTGCGCCGTTCAGCATGAAACAGCCGGAGCCGCGCTCGCCCTCAATGGCGTAAGTGGCATGACGCTGGCCATTGGTGACATTCCAAATGTCCACATGCTCATAAGGCAAAATGTCGGCCGCATCGAGAATATCCGCATCAATGGCAATCGAGCCTTCATAATGCAGATCGGTCATGGTGACCGTGGCGCGATGGATTTTTGCTTTTAGCATATTCAGCAGCATGGGGCTTCGTCTCCAATGGTATTGCATTGCAACAAACATAGCATTTTCACCGTGCCCACGCCAGTAACAGTCTTGCGAACTTGTTCTCGTTTCGAGCATATCTGGCGGCAAGATGGGGAATATGCGCGATATTTGGCTGTTTTCGCGTGGGGGTTGGGAATGGTGGAAAGTTTTATGCTTCAACGCCATCCTTCGAGGCTCGCTTGCGCTCGCACCTCAGGATGAATTTGATGAATTACGAGCTGGCCTCATCCAGAGGTGGCCGGCTTTGCTGGCCCTCGAAGGATGGCGGCTCTCCCCATTATTATCTTGTTTTTCCCAAAGCCGCTTTAGTCGCGGGCAAAAATCCTCTAGGCATTGGTAATAGAAACCTCCAAAGGACCAACTCCATGAACCAAGAACTCGTGCGCGATTATTACGGCAAAACCTTACAGACAACGGACGACTTGCAAACCGATGCCTGTTGCACTTTTGAGGACATGCCGGAATTTCATAAACAATTACTCTCGCGCATTCATGATGAGGTGATGGCCAAATATTATGGCTGCGGATTGATCGCACCGTTGGAGCTTGAAGGGGCGCGGGTGTTGGACCTTGGCTCCGGCTCGGGCCGTGATGTTTATGCGCTTGCACAAATGGTCGGGGCCGAGGGCGAGGTGGTTGGCGTCGATATGACCGATGAGCAATTGGCGGTGGCGCGCAAGCATCAGGACTGGCATGCGGAAAAATTCGGCTTTGCCAATGTGCGGTTTTTAAAAGGCGAAATTGAAAAGCTCGATCAGCTGGATTTGCAGCCCGCCTCATTTGATGTTGTGGTTTCCAATTGTGTTATCAATCTTTCCACCGACAAGCCTGCAGTGTTGCGCGAAGTAAAAAATCTTCTAAAGCCCGGCGGGGAGTTTTATTTCTCCGATGTTTATGCGGACCGACGCCTTGAGGAGACAATTAAAAATGACCCGGTGCTCTATGGAGAATGTCTGGGCGGGGCGCTTTATTGGAATGATTTTCTAAACCTTTCCAAAGCCGCTGGCTTTGCCGATCCGCGTCTTGTGACGGACCGCCCATTGGGGATTGAAAAACCGGCGCTGCAAGAAAAACTCGGCGAAGCAAAATTTTTCTCCGCCACTTTTCGCCTGTTCAATATTGAAGGCTTGGAGCCTGCTTGCGA
>JALWRV010000242.1 GCA_027080545.1 Parvularculaceae bacterium | reverse complement strand
CCATCACCGTGTCTGCGCCCCAGCGAATGGCCCAAACCATTTTATCCACCTCTTCTTCAACGCTAGAGGTCACCGCCGAATTGCCGATATTGGCGTTGATTTTAACAAGGAAGTTACGGCCAATAATCATCGGCTCGGCTTCCGGATGGTTGATATTAGCAGGGATGATGGCGCGGCCTTTGGCGATTTCTTCGCGCACAAATTCCGCCGTGACAAAGGGCGGAATATCCGCGCCAAAGCTTTCGCCCTGCTCTACCTGTTGCTCAGCGCCATCCAGCATTTTCTGGCGGCCAATATTTTCGCGTATGGCCACATATTCCATTTCCTTGGTGATGATACCGGCGCGGGCAAATTCGATTTGTGTGACGGGCGTATCGCCCTTTGCCCGCAAGGGCTTGTGCTTTACCGGAAAGGCCCGGGCGAGATATTTGCCGCTGGCATTATTATCTTCATGCTTGATCTCACGGCCTTCATATTCCTCTATGCCGTCTTTTCCAGCGCGCTCAAAAACCCAAGCCTGCCGCGCCCGCGACAACCCCGCCTCCACATCAATGGTCACCTCAGGGTCGGTGTAAGGACCGGACGCATCATAGATCGGCACTGGCGGCTCGCCTGCGGTTTCATGCAAATCAATCTCGCGAATGGGCGCTTTGACATCGGCAAAACGTTTTGACTGCACATAGACCTTGCGCGAGGCAGGCAATGGCCCGGTAGTGACTTCGGGCCGCGTAAATTCACTTTCGGGGATTTGTTTATTCATTATTTTGGCTTTCCTTTATTTAAGGACGAAGACTGGCGGCACATTTCCCTTAGGGAATTGCGTACCGGGAATGGGAATTGTTACGATATTATCGTCTGAGTGTTCCTTTATTTGTTCGCTGGACAGAGGGCAAACACCATGCTGAATGATACCCCGCATTTTTCTCGCATCCTCAATGTGGTCCGTTGCCCCTTTTTTGAAAGAGATAAAGGCCTCATACAAAACAAGCCCACCCTTTTTGCTATGGAGCAACTTCCAAAGCATCATCTGCGCGGCCAAGAGAGTTCCAGCGCCTGCACCGCTATACCAAGGCCGAACTCCCGCTCCTCTGCGCTCAAAACTTCGGGTTGCATGATCACCAATAGCGCTAAACGCAACACTTAGCGGCGCTTCAATCATGATATGAAGGGGAAATTTTGCATCGGTCACAGCCGCTGCAATTTTATCAATGCTTTCTGACCAAGAACAAAGTTCCGCATCCCCATCTGGCAAAATGAGACCAGAAGTTTTTGCAGCTTGATAGCTTCCTTTCCGACCCGAAAAGCCAATATCCAGAAAAATCCAACGGTCCATATCTCTTGGATAATCGATAGAACCACATTCAATAGTCAGCATGGCAACCACCCATAATGTAAAAATAGACTTTTAGGGAAAGTAAAAAGCATAATATTGGCTCTCCTCGCGTCGTCATGAATGTGGCGCGAGGAAAGCCAGTGCGGAACCTTTTTCTTGCATATTCGGTTCCGACTTCAGGCCTGTCCCTACGCCGGTGTTAGCCGGATCAGGTTCAAAGGGTCACTTCTCAGCCGCGCATACCTTCCCCTTACTAAAAACCTTGGCTAACGCGTAACCTCAGCGGTTACAGGTTTTTCAACTACCCTTTTTGACAACTCTTTCGAGCGTTATGATGATTTCATTAGTTGTTATAACACTGTGAAACCAAAGATCAGGGTTAGACCGAAGGCCTTTTGTCTCTTTACAAGCCTTTAGCAAGTCTCTCATAAGGGCGCGGCGCCCCTCAGGTATGTTTTTTATACACAAGTCAGGCGCGCTTGTGAAGGAAAAGCCGCAAAATATACTGAATCACATCACGTTTGCCCGCGCGTTCTATTGAGCCCACTTCTATTGAGCCCACGGCAATTGAAAAGATTATCACCACCGCCTAGCTTCAAGATGAGTGAGAAACTGATGAGCAAGAACAAGCCAGTAGCGTCTGATGCGACGCAAAATAAACATTCCGTACCGGCCCTGGTTCTGTCTGGTGGCGGGGCGCGCGGGGCCTATCAGGTGGGGGTTTTGGCGGCCCTTGGCGAGGAACTGCCCATAACTGCCCCGGGCACGCCGCCGCCGTTTAAGATTTTTTCCGGTATTTCTGTCGGCGCTATCAACACCGCCAAGCTGACCGCCGGGGCTGAAGATTTCAAGCAGGCCATACGCGATTTGGAAATTTTATGGCGCGGGCTTTCTTGCTCGACCATCTATCATTGCAACGGACCAGAAATGGCCGGGCGATTATTTTTGTTCCTGTCTTCGGTGATGTTCGGTTGGGCCGGGGTGCGCCCTCCGCGCGCCTTGCTGGATAATGCCCCTTTAAAAGATTTGCTGGAGCGCGAGATAGATTTCAAAAAACTTTCGCACATTGTCCGCGGGCCGCTGGTGGATGCCATAGCGATTACCGCTTCATCATGGGAGCATGGGCGCGCGGTTTCTTTTTATGAAGGCTCGACCCCCACAAGGCCCTGGAACCGCGCTCGACGCACCGGACGCGAAGAAGAAATAACCGCCGAGCATATTTTGGCTTCATCGGCCCTGCCCTATGTTTTTCCCGCCCGCAAGCTAAAAGATGGCTGGTATGGGGATGGCGCCTTACGCCAAAACGCCCCCTTGTCTCCGGCGGTGCATTTGGGGGCGAATAAATTGTTCATTATCGGGGCGCGAGATCCGAAAATTTCTCCCGACGACCGCCCGCCCCTCAATGAGTATCCGTCCGTGGGCCATATAAGCGGCCAGCTCTTGGATATTATTTTCAACGATAATCTGGAAGCGGATGTGGAGCGCCTATTGCGGATCAATCATACGGTAGACGCCATGCTGCCAGAGCGCCGGGCCATGACCCATTTGCAGCATATTGATTTGTTGATGATCCAGCCCAGCGAAGATATTCGCAAAATCGCCGGCTATTATGCCAATGAATTGCCATGGACTATCAAAACCATGTTGCGCGCCATCGGGGCCTATAAAGACCCTTGGGTGCTGCCTTCCTATCTCACTTTCGAGGGCGGTTATATCAACGCGCTCATAGATCTCGGCCGCAAAGACGCCAAAGCACAAATGCCGGCAATTAAAGCGTTTTTGGAGATTTGAGACTTATTGCTTCACAGTGGGCTGCAAATAAAATTCCTCACCCTGAGCCCGCCTACCCCCATGAAAATAGGGAGCGAAGCATGGTCACAAGAGCCCACAAAAAGAACCCTGCTCATCCAGAGGTGCGAGCGCTAGCGAGCCTCGAAGGATGAAGCAAATAGCAACCAAACCCGCAAAAGAAAACCAAGCTTACGCACTTGCTTTTTCTTCCCGAGATGGGTCCCCGCTTGCGCGGGGATGACGTATGACGGTGCAATACCCACCGCCATCCTTCGAGGCCCGACCATCTCGGGCATATATTTGATGAGTTGGCAGAGCGGTTGAGGTTTTGGTCTCACCAAAAACACACGCCCTTATCGTTTAAACAATCCCAACGTGCCCGCAACGATATGGGCGAGGAGTTTTTGGACCGGCCACCAGCGCAACAGGGGGGCTGTGATATGGTCTCTAAGCCAAGGCTGAAAAGAAGAGCGCGATTGGTAAAAGGGCGTAAACAGCCAAGAAATTGCCTGATATAGATAGACATGGAAGCGCCGCATACGGACGAAATGTTTTAGTGCCTGCTCGATGGTTCCGGGTCTCGACAAGGCATCGGCCAAGGCCATGGCATCAAGCAAGGCCATATTCGCCCCTTGCCCCAATTGCGGCGAGGCCGCGTGCCAACCATCCCCAATATGCACCAAACGCCCCTCTACGGGCTGCAAATGGGTACGGTGAAAATATTTGGCCATGATCAAATCATCATGGGAGGTAATGGCCTGAAGCGGTTGTTCCAGCTCCGGCCAAAGGGCCACCACCTCGCCCTTCCATTGACCCAAGGGGGTGGCGCGCCATTGGTCGAAATCGCGATGTTCAAGGCTCCAGAAAAAAGCAACCGTCTGTGCGCCTGTCTCATCTTCACCGGTGGGCAACATGCCCGCCATTTTGCGGGCCTGCCTATAGCGTTGCTCCAGCCCGTCTGCCATATACCAATCGGCCTCTGGCACCACTAAATTGGCCCAAAGCGCGCCGAAACCCATGGGCGGCCGAATGGTTTTGGTAAGCGGTGATTGCGCCCCGAGCGCATTGACCAATAGATCAAACGGGCCGTGCTTTTGGCCATCTTTCAAGAGCACATGGATCGATCCTTCGCTTTCAAGCGAACCGCTGACCTCGCTTGAAAAAACGATTTCCGCGCCCGCCGCCCGCGCTTCTTTTAAAAGCACCGTGTAAAGAACATCGCGCTGAATACCGATGGCATGGGCGCCCTTGTTAAGCGATCCATAGTCTACATCGAGCACCAACCGGCCCGATGGCTGCACCCGCCCGGCAAGGCGGCGCAAAACCTGACCCTTGCGCGCAATTTCGGCTTCAATGCCCAGGGCCCGCAACACATCAGCGCTGGAAGGCTGTAAAATGAGACCGGACCCCACGGGCAAAGGTTTTTCCGCCTTGTCAAAAACGCGCACCCGCCATCCGCGCCGCGCCAACAGGCAAGCGCTGGCAAGACCAGCAATGCCACCACCAGCAATAGCAATGTTTAAGACCCCCACTGCTCTGTCCACAACATATCCCCTACTAAAAATGAGGTTTTTTAACTTTATTGAGTAAATGGCAATAGGTTCGGCGACAAAACAAACCCCTCTATCGAAACAACTTATCATTATCTTCCACAAAACCACCCCCTGCGTCACCCGCCTGCGCGGGGATAACTGCTAGGGCAAGCCCCCGCCATCCTTCGAGGCCCGACTATGTCGGGCACCTCAGGATGAGTATGTTTCTTTTTTTAATAGCGTCCTTTCCACCGCCCCTTAACTCATCGGTGAGGTGCGAGCGATGTGAGCCTCGAAGGGCCGACCAAATTCCCGCAGATACACCCCCATCAACTTTTGATTAACCTTGATTAACATATTGATAAAACAAGATTTTTTATGGGGTCTGGACGTTTTTTTCTTGACGCGGACTCCCCCGTGACTCACCATGCGGGCTCTTGAGAAACAAACTTCAAAGGATCAATCCCTTGCCGCGCATTGTTAAAAAAGGTCCCGTCACCAAGCCCCTGCCTTTAGATGAAATCCTGCAAGGGGATTGCATTGAAACGATGAAGGCGCTGCCGGATTCTTGCGTTGATCTTATTTTTGCTGATCCGCCCTATAATCTGCAATTGGGGGGCGATTTGTCGCGGCCTGACAATAGCCGTGTCGATGGGGTGG
>JALWRV010000241.1 GCA_027080545.1 Parvularculaceae bacterium | reverse complement strand
GTGATCTTGGTCGCCAAAAAAGCATTGGCGGCATATTTGGTCAGCTCTGAAGTGGTGCGATTGGTAAAGACGATGGGGGTTTCGGACAGAAATAGCGGCCGGTATAGCTCGGTGATGAGTTGCTCGGCCCGCCCATCTTCAACCCCCGCAACCACCCGGTCGGGCCGTTTGAAATCTTCAATGGCGGCGCCTTCGCGCAAAAATTCAGGATTGGACGCAACGGAAAAATCTTTGCCGGGCACAAGGTCGGGGCGCGCCATGCGAATGGTTTCTTCCACTTCTGCCCCGGTTCCCACGGGCACGGTCGATTTGGTTACCACCAGCGTATAGGGGTTGAGGCTTTGGGCAATTTCTTCGGCGGCGGCAAACACATAGGATAGGTCCGCAAACCCATCGCCACGTCGTGACGGGGTGCCAACCGCGATAAACACCGCATCGGCCTGTGGAACCGCTTTGGCGAGGTCGGTGGTAAAGGTCAGGCGGCCCGCCTTGACATTTTCCGCCACCAGCTCTTCCAGCCCTGGCTCATAGATGGGAATTTCGCCATTTTCCAAACGCTCGATTTTGCTCGCATCCTTGTCGACGCAAATCACCTCATGGCCAAAATCGGAAAAACAGGCCCCCGACACCAGCCCCACATATCCGGTTCCGATCATTGCTACTTTCATTCAAGAGTCCTCAGCCGCCTGTTGCGATAATTTCCCTCGTGCTTAGCCATTTCGGTTCGGCTTGACCAGATGGCATGAGTCAAGAAAATGCGAGAATATGGGAAAAATAGACATTTTGGGTGAGAATTCGGTGTTGTCAGTCTCTGTTTCCTAGAGGATAATTCTGTCAATAATGGCAACCTTATGGGGGAGTGGACATGCTTTTTCTCTTTTGCAAAAATTCTTCGATCAAAGCCCTGATCATGTCGATGCTCATTTTCTTGGGGTTTGGCTTTGTGGGGCTGGGCATGGCAACCGCTCAGGCGGCGCCTCCGTCAGCCTTTGATATGTTCAAACCATCATCTTTTTTCGGTGCAGAAATGTCGCCATCCGGGCGCTATCTGGCCACCGTGCGGTCAAAGCTGGAAAAAGTTTGTCTCGATAAATATGGACAGACGGCGGCAGCAAAGAAGCAAAACTGTAAGGAAGAGAAAAAATCATACCGTGCAATTTATTATGTAATGATCGCCGATTTGGAAGGGGGCGAAGAGCCCACAATTTTGCCTTTGGGACAGGACCAATATGTTTCTTGGCTGGAATGGGCCAATGATGATCGGCTTCTGATAAAGGTGAAGAGACGCACGACCATAAATGATACGGGCAAACGTTTTTCGATTGGTGGATCAATCATTCTCTCGATTAAGCGAGATGGTTCGGGGGTTGTGCAAATGTTTGGGGAATCGCGCCGCGTAAAGAAAGACAATTTCTATCTTTCCAACGTCAATAATTTTTTACGGCAAGACCCCGACCATATCATCATGGCGGCGCGTAAAAGCGGGGATTTGGATCTCTTTAAGGTTGATGTCAATACGGGCATAGAAGAGCGTATTGCAATTGGTCGGCGCTTCACCTTTCGTTGGTATACGGATAAAGAGGGCAAACCAATTTTGCGCTTTGATTATAATGCCGGTTATACAAAAGTTTTCATTTATTCCTGGTCGGATGAAAAACAGGATTGGGAAAAAATACAAACCGTAAGGCTAAAACGTCGCGATGGTGAGGAGGTTTATTCTTTTGACCCAGTTGCAACCACAGATGTGGAACATCAAATTTATGTGATTTCTGATGAGGATGATGACGCACACCGTTCGGTAAAAATATTTGATATTAAAGAAAACAAATATGTAGAAACTGTTTTCGAGCATCCAAAATATGATGTCGGCGGTGTGTTTACCAACATATCTACGGGAGATTATGCGGGCGTTTGGTATTATGGTGATCGATTGCAATATGAACTCGTAGATCAATCCCTGCAAAAGCATATTGATGCGCTCAATACCTATTTTGATAATGAGGAAAATGTTGACATCGTTGGTTTTAATAGGCGAGGGACGCAGGCTGTTGTGTTTGCCTCAGGCCCAACCAACCCAGGAGCCTATTATAGATATGACTTTGAAAAACATAAGATAGATCTGCTTTTCAATATTAAGCCAAACCTTGCCGATATACAGCTCGGTAAAATGGAAATATTAGATGTTCCTATGCGGGATGGCACTATTATCCGCGCATACCTTACCCATCCTGCGGGCGGGCCAAATCCCGATGCGCCACTGATTGTTATGCCTCATGGGGGACCAGAGGCACGAGATTATTATGACTATGATTCTTGGGTGCAATATCTCTCAACGCGCGGCTATCAAGTTTATCAAATGAATTTCCGCGGATCCGATGGATATGGGCGTGATTTTGCTAAAGCAGGCTATCGTCAATGGGGCGGTTTGATGCAGGATGATGTAACGGATGCGGTGCGTTATCTGTTTGAACAAAACAGAGCTCGACCCGATCAGGCTTGTATCTTTGGTTATTCCTATGGCGGTTATGTTGCTTTAATGGGGGCAATTAAAACACCAAACCTATTTCAATGTGTAATTGCTGGCGGGGCGGTAACAGATTTGGTGTATGATTTAACGGACACGCGTCGGGATTATGGCCGCAAATCAGAGACTTTTGACTATTGGACGGATTCTATCGGAGATCTGAAAACGGAGCGGGAAAAGCTCAAAAACATATCGCCAGTTAATAATGCGGACCGAATACAGGTGCCAGTTTTCCTTTTTCACGGTTCGCTTGATTCGGTGGTTCCTTTTGAAGAGGCCAAGCGCATGGAAAAAGCCTTGAAAAAAACCAAACGGAATTATCAATTTGTGACCTTGAAGGGCGAGGGACATTCCGGTTGGGATTTGGAAGAACAGATGATGTTGTGGCAAAAGATAGATGACTTTTTAGGGATATATTTACCGGCGAACTAACCAAATCCCGCTCCATCAAATTCAGAATAAATCTATTCTGACTGCGCAAAACAAATGATTTTTGGGGGTGGACGGTGTAAGTAATGCCCATGACCCATTATATCGACCCCACACCAGAGCAATTTCAGGCGATTATGGCGCTGGGCCTGAAAGGGCCCATACAGATGTTAAACCTCATTCGGTTTAAGAAAAATGTCGTCTATCCATCTGGCGAGCGCACCACTGGCGCTGAGGCCTACCAAGCCTATTCGCAAAAAACCGGGCCATTATTTGCAGATGTTGGCGGCAAAATTGTCTGGAAGGGTGACTTCCAAACCACGCTCATCGGCCCTGCCAGCGAGCGCTGGGATATTGCCTTCATTGCCGAATATCCTACTCTAAAAGCCTTCGGAACCATGATCCAAAATCCCGACTATCAAAAGGCCGTGGCCCACCGAAAAGCGGCCGTAGAGACCTCCCGCCTCATCTGTCTTACCAAAGCCAAAAAGGGCAAAGGGTTTTAACTTTTGGACAGTTTGGCGTAAGGTAGCGCCATGCTCAACTTCCTCATCTTCGCCCGTGGTTTTCGTCCCTTCTTTTTTTTAGGGGCGTTGTTTGGGGGTGTGCTGATTTTATATTGGGGCTTGTCTTTTGGGGCTGGAGAAACGCTTTCACCGATCTTGGCTGACCCGGTTTTCTGGCACGTCCACGAAATGATTTATGGGTTTGCTGTGGCCATCATTGCCGGGTTTCTTTTAACGGCGGTGGCAAATTGGACGGGAACAAAACCGGTAAGGGGCCTATGGCTTGCAGGGCTGGTGGCGCTTTGGGGGCTGGGGCGATTGGTGATGACCATTCCTTTGGGCTTACCCTATGGGTTGATCCTTGTTTTAAGCGCGAGTTTTTTGCCCGCGTTGGCGCTTAGCCTTGCTGTACCCCTGATCGGGACCAAAAATCGACGAAACTTTATTTTCCTCGGCCTGCTTTCTATTTTATTTTTGTGCGATGTCAGCGCGTTAATCAGCTTCAGCCTGATACCGCTTTTTGTGTCTATTCTGGTAATTATCGCCATGATTTCGTTGATTGGGGGGCGGGTGGTGCCGGCCTTTACGGCCTCTGCCCTGCGCCAACGGGGTATTGAGGTTGCCAACCAGCCACAACCCTATCTGGATATTTTGGCGTTGGTCAGTTTTGCAGGTCTGATTGTGGCGCTGCTCTTTCTTGGTCCGCAAAATTATATTTTTGCCGCCATTGCCTTTTTCAGCGCCCTTATTCATGGGCTACGTTTGCGGCGCTATCATACGCTGCAAGCGTTGAGAGACCCGATGGTGTGGATTTTACACCTTGGTTATGGCTGGGTAATTATCGGCTTGGGGCTTGTTGGGTTTGCGGGGCTTGGCTGGTTTAATCTGTCCTTGGCCTTTCATGGGTTCACCGTGGGGGCTATCGGCACCATGACCCTGGGCATGATGGTGCGGGTTTCGCTTGGCCATACAGGGCGCAAATTACACGCGGGGCCATGGACGGTTTTGGCCTTTTTCTTGATGCAATTTGCGGCTTTGTCCCGTTTGGTTGGGCCGTGGGTTGTCCCCTCGCTCATGGGACAATGGCTCATGGCGTCGGCCCTGTTATGGGTGGCGGCATTTGCGCTCTATCTGCTGACCTATGGCCCGCTTTTGTGGCAGGCCCGCCCGGATGGCAGACCGGCCTAGAGCGCTTGCCTGTTAAACCCTATTTCACCGTATAGATTTTCAAAGGCTCGTTGCGTCCACGCACTTGAACAGCATCAAGCTCAATACAGGCTGATTTATCAGCCAAAGCCTCATAACATTCTTCGCCTAGAATGATATTGGCTTCGTAGGATTTGGATAGTTCTTGTAAGCGAGAGGCCACATTGACTGTATCCCCGAGGACAGAATAATCAAATCGCGATTTAGACCCCATATTCCCGACCACGCAATCGCCCGTATTGATGCCAATACCAATGCGGATTTTTTTATCCTGCAAAATGCTCAAGCGTGTGGATAAATCGCGATTAAGATCCTCCAGCGCTTCAATCATGCCAATGGCGGCATTAAAGCCATGTGTGGCATGGTCTTCATCATCCAGCGGCGCATTCCAAAAGGCCATAATACAATCGCCGATAAATTTATCGATCGTGCCGCCATGCTTCATCACCACATCCGCCAGCGGGGTGAGAATATCATTGATTAGTTGGGTCAACCCTTGCGGATCATCTTTGAAACTTTCCGAAAGGCTGGTGAAGCCCCGAATATCCGCAAACATCACGGTCATGTTCCGCCGCTCCCCCCCCAGATTAAGCTGCGATGGGTCCGCAATGATTTTATTGACCATGGCCGGGGAAAGGTATTGCGAAAAAGCGCC
>JALWRV010000240.1:2522-5327 GCA_027080545.1 Parvularculaceae bacterium | reverse complement strand
TATTGATTTTAAGCACGCTGTTCACGGTCACCAGTGTTGGTGATGCGGCGGCTAAAAAATCGGATCAATGTAGTGCTAATGGCCAAAAGCCTTGCCCGACCTATTATCCTGGTGAGCGTTGTGATGCGTGGTTGAGCGAGCAAGGGGGGATTTGCAGACCTTGCGGCGGTAAAAATCAGGAATCCTGTCCGGTTATCAAAAAGGGCGAGCGGTGTAAGGCCAATCTGTCGAAAAATTCCAGTGGTATTTGCGTGGGCTGTGGGGGCTTGAATGAAAAATCCTGCCCGGTGATTAAGGGTGGCGAGCGTTGTAATGCCGGCCTGTCGAAAAATTCACGGGGGCTTTGCACCCCTTGCGGTGGGCGGAACGAAAAGGCTTGTCCGGTCATCAAAGGCGGCACGGTTTGCGAGTCCGGGCTTGGTAAAATTAATGGTATTTGCCGTCCCTGTGGTCTGGAGGGTCAACTAGCCTGTCCGGCTGTGGAGGTGGGGCGGCAATGTGAATTATGGACCACCAAGCGCGGGGATTATTGTCGCCCCTGTGGTGATGTGGGCACCAAGGCCTGCCGTATCACCGACAAGGGCAAGGCTTGCAAACCCGGCCTGAAGCGTACCCTTGATGGCGTATGCGTGTTTGATGAAAAGGAAATGATCCGCATCAATGCTGAAGCCAAATTGGAAGAATTAGGCGGTCAAATTTTACCGGCTATTTTTGAGGTGTTTAAGGTCAGCCAAAACGAATCCTTAATGGAAAGCGTGAAAAATGAAGATCCTGCGGCTGAGAGTTATGTCCCGGAGGATAATAATCTATGTTTCGGAGATGGTGCGCAGACATGGTCGCTTTCGGTTGAAGCAGATGCGGCTTTTTTCGTTGGTATAGAGGGAGAAGTTGGCATGGCATGGCGCTGTGCGGATTTTACCAAAGAGCGCAAGGATTCAAAATGGTTCGCCAATTCCGGTTATAATTTGCGCGGTGGTTTTGGCGGTGGTGCCAGTGCAACCTTGGGGTTCTGGCAGGATGATGTAGAGAATTTGCGTGGCAAATCTCATGGCTATGTTTTCGATATCAAGCAGCTGTTTGAAAATGCCACGGGCGGTCTGGCGGCTGAGTACAAAAAGGAAATGGATAAATTACAAGAAGGAGGCAAAGCGGATTTTTCCCCCACAATTGGCTTTTGGTTTGCAGATTACGATAAGGATGACCCGCGCTCGATTGAAAATGCCGGACTTAGCTGGCGGCCCCGCTTCATAGGCTGGACCGTTTCTGGCGGCTTTGGGCATGGCTGGGATGCCGGTGTTACATATTCAAAAATTAAGACGGTACAGGTTTGCCTTGCCGATATGAAATGCGCCGAAGGCGTGTGGGAGGGAGACGGCAAAACCCTGATCATTTCGGGTCAAACCAAAGATGGCCTTTATGGGCGTGAAGCGGGTAGTGATGCAAACCGGTATTTTGAACGGGTGTTGGTGGCCGGGCGCAAATATAAAACCACTTCCGGCTCAGAAAAAATTATCCGTTATCGCAAAAATTATACCCTGCTTAAATATGATGACGGGATCAATAAATATAAGTTGACAAAACTGCGTGATCTCACGGCAGATGACCTGCTGGAAGGCGACACAGCCGCAAGAAATCGCACCGGTAAGTCGGATGTAGATACATCAAGGCCAGGCAATGAGGAGCAGGCGGGCAATGATAATCTGTCAGCGGACCCCGTCGCGACAATCAATGTCTTGGGGCGCTGGTCCTATCAGGCGGGGGGAAAGACCCATACAGATGATATTTTGATGCAGGCGGATGGTTATATTATCGCCCGCCGGGTGGGGACGAACTATCTCATTCGCTACAAAAAAAGTGGGTCGAACTCCTATCAAAGCGCCGGCGGCAGCGAATTGCGCTTTGTTAGTGGAACCCGCGCTTTATGGGTCAGCCCGGACCGCAAAACCGTTTTTCAATGGCAAAAACAATAGGCGCTGGGGTCTGATGCTAAAACGCCATTCTAATTGGGGCCAGACCCTAGACGGGGGCGAGGGATGTTTCTAAACAGGGCAGACCTTGTAGAGCAAAAAGGGCTGTCCCATGTATCTATCCAAATTCTACCTTCCCTTGATGAAGGAAACCCCGGCGGAAGCGCAAATCGCCTCCCACCGCTTTATGCTGCGGGCCGGTATGGTGCGACAAGAAGCTGCCGGTATCTATGCGTGGCTGCCCCTTGGTCATCGGGTTTTGAAGAAAATCGAGCAGATTGTCCGCGAAGAGCAAAACCGCGCCGGGGCGGTGGAGATGCTCATGCCCACTATCCAACCCGCAGATTTGTGGAAGGAAAGCGCGCGCTATGATGCCTATGGCAAGGAAATGTTACGTATTACGGATCGTCATGATCGTGAAATGCTGTATGGTCCCACCAATGAAGAAATGATCACCGAGATTTTTCGCGCTGGGGTGCGCTCCTATAAAGAGCTGCCCAAGATGCTTTACCATATTCAGTGGAAATTTCGCGATGAGGTGCGGCCCCGTTTTGGGGTCATGCGCGGGCGCGAATTTTTGATGAAGGATACCTATTCCTTTGACCTGACCGCCGATGCGGCGCGACAATCCTATTATAAAATGTTCATCGCCTATTTGCGCACCTTTGCCCGCATGGGGTTAAAAGCGATCCCTATGAAGGCCGAAACCGGTCCCATTGGTGGTGATTTGTCCCATGAGTTTATTGTGTTGGCGGAAACCGGTGAAAGCGAAGTCTTTTGCCATAAGGATTTGTTGGAGATGCCAGCGCCACCGGTGGATGTGGATTTTGATAGCGAT
>JALWRV010000240.1:0-2512 GCA_027080545.1 Parvularculaceae bacterium | reverse complement strand
TGGTTGAGCAGCGCACAAACCTCTATGCGGCCACAGAGGAAATGCATGATGAAGCGGCCTTTGCCAAAGTGCCACAAGCCGAGCAGGTTTCCGCCCGCGGTATTGAGGTGGGGCATATCTTTTTCTTCGGCACCAAATATTCCGAGCCCATGAAGGCCATGGTCACCGGGCCTGACGGCAAGGAGGGGCCCGTGGAAATGGGCTCTTATGGTATTGGTGTGTCGCGCTTGGTGGGAGCGTTGATCGAGGCTTTCCATGACGAACAGGGATGCAAATGGCCAGTGCCGGTGGCACCGTTCCATGTGGGGCTTTTGAATTTACGCGTTGGTGACGAAGCCTGTGACAAGGCCTGCGCTGATATTTACAGACAATTTGAAGCAGCCGGCGTGGACGTGCTTTATGATGAGACATCCGTGCGCCCGGGAGAAAAATTCGCCCGTATGGATTTGATCGGCCTGCCTTGGCAAATGGTCATCGGCCCTCGCGGTTTGAAAGAAGGCAAGGCGGAAGTGAAAAACCGCCACACGGGTGAGAAACAGGAATTGCCCTTGGACGAGGCCGTGGGCTTTGTCACAGGGAAGGTGAAAGATGCGTTGAAAGTGGTTTGAGGGTTGAGGCGAAACAAACTCATCCTTATCTGATGTGTGAGCGAAGCGAGCTTCGAAGGATGGAGTTGAGAGGCCAGCTTTCAACAAGGGCTTGCCAACCTATGTGGAAAGTAAAACTCCCCACCGCCGTCCTTCGAGGGCCAGCAAGCTGGCCACCTTACAGATGAGTTTGGAAGATAGGTTGCCCCACCTTGACCCATCCCCACGCCAAGGCTATACCCCGCAGGCTTTACTGAAAAAGCGTCATATTTTTGCGTTTTCCAGCACGACCCCTCAATCATCCCTATATGAGGACGGGGCTGGGGATGCCCCGCCGTCGGCTTTACCCGCTCACGGCGGTGTTTGTGCGTTTAATCAATGGCTTAAAGAGGATTGTTCATGTTCAATACGCTGTCAGATAGGCTTGCAGGCATTTTCGACGGGTTGCGCGGCAAAGGAGCGCTCACGGAAAAGGATGTGACCGCGGCTCTACGCGAGGTGCGGGTGGCCCTGCTGGAGGCCGATGTGGCCTTGCCGGTGGCCCGCGACTTCATCGCCAAGGTGAAAGAGCGTGCGGTGGGCCAAGATGTGTTGCGCTCGGTTACGCCCGGCCAACAAGTCATCAAGATTGTCCATGATGCGTTGATTGATATGCTTGGCGGCGAGGCGCAGGACGGTGCGCTTAATCTAGCGGTCAATCCGCCGGCCGTGATCTTGATGGCCGGTCTGCAAGGCTCCGGTAAGACCACTAGCAGTGCCAAAATCGCTTTGCGACTGAAAGACAAAGAGCGCAAAAAAATATTGATGGCCTCGCTCGATACCCGCCGCCCCGCAGCCATGGAACAATTGGCCGTGTTGGGTGAGCAGGCCGAGGTTAAAACCCTGCCCATCGTTGCCGGTCAATCACCGGTTGAAATTGCCAAACGTGCCCATGAAGCGGCCCGTCTTGGGGGCTATGATGTTTTGATCCTCGACACCGCCGGACGGCTTTCCATCGATGAGCAATTAATGGCCGAAGTGGCCGAGGTGCAAGCGATCACCAAGCCAGTGGAAACATTGTTGGTGGTGGATAGCCTGACCGGGCAAGATGCGGTGGAAACCGCCACGCGATTCAAAGAACGCTTAACCCTTACGGGCGTGGTCTTGACCCGGATAGATGGTGATGGGCGCGGTGGGGCGGCTTTGTCCATGCGGGCGGTCACCGGTGCGCCGATTAAATTTATTGGTGTTGGCGAGAAAATTTCTGACATTGATGTGTTTGACCCTAAACGCATGGCCGGGCGCATTTTAGGGCAAGGGGATATTGTCGCTTTGGTGGAAAAAGCCGCCGAAGAGGTGGATCAAGCTCAAGCGGAAAAGATGGCCAAGAAATTGGCCAAAGGACAATTTGATCTCGATGATCTGGCCATGCAATTCAAACAGATGCGCAATATGGGTGGTCTTGGGGCAATTATGAATTTGATGCCCGGCATGGGTAAGATGAAAAAACAAATCGACGCGGCTGGAGGTTTTGAAGGTAAGGAAATTTCGCGCCAAGAGGCGATTATTTCTTCCATGACCAAGAAAGAACGTAAAAACCCGAAAGTGCTCAACGCGTCGCGCAAGCGCCGGGTGGCCGCTGGTTCCGGCACGAGCGTGCAAGAGGTCAACAAGCTTCTCAAAGCCCATCAGCAAATGTCCACCATGATGAAAAAAATGGGTAAAGGCGGCATGGGCAAACATCTGGCACGCCAGATGATGGGCAAAGGCGGCGGTGGTCAAATGGGCGGCCAGATGGGAGGCATGCTTGGTGGTGGGGCGCCGGGTGGTTTGCCACCGGGGACCAATTTACCGGGTTTGGGTGGCCCCGGGGGGGCTGATCCGTTGAAAGATTTGGACTTGTCGAAACTCGGCAATATGCCGGGTTTGGGCGGGCCGAAAAAAAA
>JALWRV010000239.1 GCA_027080545.1 Parvularculaceae bacterium | reverse complement strand
GGGGCTTTTGTGGTTGGTGCCCATGATGAGCAAGAAGTAGACGGGCGCGGTATTCTGTCCAGCTATTTGCGTTGCGACGGACGCATGGTCGATATGCTCTATGTGGATGGCGGTGTTTCCGCTACCCAGACCACGGGGTTTTTGCGTATGCAGGGTAATAAAGTTTTTCGCGAGGCGGTAAACCGTATTTCCCAAGCTATGGTCGAAGCGGCTCGACAGGCTGAAATCGCCCCGGAGGATATTGATTGGTTTGTGCCCCATCAGGCTAATAAGCGCATCTTGCAAGGGGTGGTAAAAAAATTGGGATTGCGGACCGACCAGGTAGTCTCAACCATCGCGGATCATGGCAACACATCAGCCGCCTCCATCCCGCTGGCTTTCTATGAAGCGCGCAAGGATGGTCGCATCCAGCGTGGTGATAGCGTGATGTTGGAAGGCATGGGGGGTGGCCTGACATGGGGGGCTGCTTTGTTGCGCTATTAAATCTATTTGCGCCGGAGCATGCTTGTTCGCGGAGTTTCGCAGCAGATTGCCCTAAAAAAGCCCAAAAACAATAGCTTAATGGCGGCTCCTGTTGACCTGCCTAGCTTAGCCTGCTTAATCTCTAGGCTATAAACGGGAAGGAGGGTCGCTATGACAGGCAAAACAGTCACCCGCGCTGATTTAACCGATGCCGTCTATCGGGCGGTCGGGTTATCGCGCAGTGAATCGGCGATATTTGTAGAAACGATCTTAGAAGAAATTTCTAAACGACTGGAACAGGGTGAGAGTGTCAAACTCTCTTCTTTTGGCACCTTTTCCGTTCGTGAAAAAAAAGAGCGGATTGGCCGCAACCCCAAAACCGGTGTTGAAGTTCCAATCACCCCGCGTCGTGTCCTGACTTTTCGCCCTTCGCATGTGCTGAAAGATCATATCAATAGTAAAATGCAGGATAAAAATTCTAAGGAATAGGGTGCGATAATCGTGGCGGCAAAGGCAGACGATGCTTTCAAAACAATCAGTGAAGCGGCCGAGCAGTTGGAGTTGCCGCAACATGTGTTGCGCCATTGGGAGGAATCCTTTGGGAATATTCGCCCCATGCGTCGGGCCGGGGGTCGGCGCTATTATCGTAAACAAGATCTGGAATTATTGAGCGGGGTAAAAACGCTACTTCACGATCAGCGCTATACCACCAAGGGTGTGCAAAAAATATTCAAGGAAAATGGAGCGGCCTTTGTGGCCGAAATTGGTCGCAAGGCGATGCTTGGCGAGACCGTTGAGTTGCGCCCACAACCAACCGATGATGCAGAAAATAAAAATGTCGGGTTTGCCCCCGATAACAAGATACCGCCAGCGCAAGACCTGAAAAGTATTATCGAGCGATTGGAAAAAGTCCAAGACCGTATGGACGAAGCCCTATTGGCGATCGAATCGATCAAGGCGATGGGATTAGAAAAAGAAGAATAAGAATAAGGTTTCTTTCGCGCTGCCAACAGTGCCAAAACTAGTAGGCAAGTCCGAAATCCGCTGTGTCAAATATTACCCCACGTTTTAAAATTGCTTTCACCCATTGACACTCATTGAGTGAGTTCGTTGACAGTTGGCATATTTAGTAAAATGATCGGTGGTCGGAGTGGCCGGATTTGAACCGACGACCCCTTGTCCCCCAGACAAGTGCGCTACCAAGCTGCGCTACACTCCGAATACCAATCGTCCAACCATCTGACACGGTGTCCTGTTTGATGCCCTCTCTGAAAGGGATCAAAGGGTTGAAAACTGCGCGGACTATAGTCACGCTAAACCTGTAGTGCAACTGTCAGTATAGGGCCGGGTGCCAGTTTTTTTCATTTGTTTCAATGGCGTCAGCAAGGGTGCGCCCGGGCCAGATGGCCTGCCATAGGCTATGGCCAAGGGTCAAAGGTGTCATCATCTGGGGTAGGGTGGCTTGGTCGATAGGACCGTGGCCGGGAAGGAATTTGGGCCTATAATGGTCTTGTACGAATAAATAGACCTTGTCCTCGTTAAAACAGAGGCGTTCTAGTTTGGGGTTTGTTTTTTTTAGTGCCACCAACCGCTCACTCACCAATGGCCCTATAATATAATGGGCCATCATACCATCATCAGAAAAGACGTTCCATTTTTTGCGAAATTCGGGATTGGAATAGCTTTGCTTGTCAAGCGCTACGCCCACACCGCGTGGGAGCACCATTGTCTTGCTGTCAAAATCAATCGGTGCTGGCAGACAATAGCAACGCCCCCGAAAGACGGTGACCCAATAGGTTTTTTGCCGCATATTGCCATTGGAATCTCGTTCTGTTCGGGTGCGCCGTTCCTCCAAATGGCACCCTATTGACCATTGGTCTGGGCGCAATAGTAAGTCATCATATTGGGCGCGGTCGTGGTTGGGCAAAATATCTAATGCCAAAATTTCGACCACTTCCGGGCGTTGAACGGGGGCTTCCACCAGCGTGCCAGCCCATCGCGTAATTGCCCATTGTCGCGCAATTTGCTTGGCCTCAAGATAGGCGTCTGGGTTGAAACTATAGCCCATAAGGCCGCCGACAAACCAGAACAAGCCGGTGGTTGCCAATAGTGAGGGAATCCCAATCAGCCAAGAAAAACCAATCATTTTCCAGATCACTCCACCAGCTACAAACCCGATGGCAAGCCCAACATAGCGTCCGGTGTGTTGCCATTTTTCACGTCTGGATCGTGCCCGAAGAAGAAGCCCGTTGACTTTGTCTATAAAGGATTGATTCCCTGAGATCGGTTTGGGGCGCTCATCAATATTATTTGTTTGATCACTATCAGCCATGGGACGCCCGTTAATAGGGATGCGTTAGGAAAACAATTATTGCACCTTACAATAAACTATCGAGGGCAGGGCTTAAAATATGGTGTGTGACAAAACACCAATAAAGCCCGGCGGCGTGCCACCGGGCCTTATGTGACTATCGCTTCAACGCTCTCGACCACCAACCACGTTTGGTGGGCTTTTCTTCTACAGGTGGCGTAATATCAGCCTGAAGCGTTGTTGCTTCCAATGATGGGGGCTTTAATGACGGGGTTGCAGCTTGCGGGGCAACCCTATCATTGGTGGCTGCCATGGGGGTTTCATCGATTTTCCTATCCGCTGTATCCGAAGCGGTTTCTTCGGTTTTGGCGGTTTTGCGCCGCCGAGGTTTGCGCGGCGATTTCGCCTTTGTAGCTTTTTCCGAAGTGTCTACCGAGGAAGGATCGGGCGAGGAGGCCTCCGATGAAGAGGAGAGATTGTCACGTCTATTTGTTTCATCATCGGCATTCTCACTTTGGTTTTCATTGCTTTCGCTTTTTAAAGACTCATCGCCTTCATTGCGGCGGCGATTTCGTCGACCGCCCCGACGCCCTCGTCGTCTTGGACGGCGGGCCGGTTTGTCATCATCCGATGTTTCTTCTTTGGCAGTTTCAACATTATCATTTTCTGCTTCAGTCGCGATTGCGGCATCCTCATCATTATCAGCATTGATTTCGGCATTAGCGCTCACGGTCTCATCAGATTTCTTACCCCGCCGACGGCGGCGTTTGCGTTTTGGTTTTTCGTCAGTATTTTTTTCGTCGATATCTTCTGCGCTGATATTTTCTTCATCAGGGCTTTGTTCAGGAGGCAAGTCGCTTGCATCTATATTCTCGGCCCGAACCACCTCTGCTTGCTTGCGGGCCTTGCGTGGTTCGCCAATATGTTCAACATCAAAGCTATCACCGCTTTTGCTGGCATCAGCCTCAACCATGATGGCAACTTGATAATTGTCCTCGATACGATTGAGCCAACTGCGTTTTTGGTTGAGAATAAACAGGGCGACATTGATCGAGGTTTTGATCCGGATCTCGCCAGTTTTGCCTCGGATACACTCATCTTCAAGAGCGCGTAATATCCGCAAGGCAGCGGTTTCATCAGAGCGCACCACACCAGCCCCATGGCAAGACGGACATACTTTCGTGGTGCCATCGACAATGCCGGAGCGCCGCCGTTGACGGGAAAATTCCATTAGACCAAAGTTGGAAATGCGCCCGATTTGAATGCGCGCGCGGTCGTTCTTCATGGCGTCCTTAAGACGTTTTTCCACAGCGCGATTATTACGGTTCTCTTCCATATCGATAAAGTCTACAACCACCAACCCCGCAAGGTCGCGCAGGCGACATTGTCTGGCGACTTCACGGGCGGCTTCGGTATTGGTTTTCAAAGCGGTTGCTTCGATATTGCGTTCCTTGGTGGATTTGCCCGAGTTTACGTCAATTGAAACCAAAGCTTCGGTTTGTTGAATGACCAGATAACCGCCAGATTTCAACTTGACGATGGGCTGATACATTTCATCAAGCTGATGCTCGACCTTGTGCTGAATGAATAGGGGTATTTTATCTTTGTAGCGTTGGACATGCTTAGCATGAGATGGCATCAGCATCTTCATGAAGTCTTTGGCTTCACGATAGCCTTCTTCGCCTTCCACCAACACGGTTTCGATATCTTTGTCATAGAGATCGCGAATTGAGCGCTTGATCAGATTGGCCTCTTCATAGACCAGTGCTGGGGCGATTGATTTCAAGGTCAGATCGCGAATGCTTTGCCATAGGCGCAACAAATATTCATAGTCGCGCTTGATTTCAGCTTTGGTGCGCTTAGAGCCTGCAGTGCGGATGATCAGGCCAATGCCAGCCGGTATATCGAGATCTTCCATTGCCCGGCGTAATCGTTTGCGGTCAGATGAATTGGCGATTTTGCGTGAGATACCACCCCCACGCGCGGTGTTAGGCATGAGGACGCAATAACGTCCTGCAAGGGACATATAGGTGGTAAGCGCGGCACCCTTATTGCCGCGTTCTTCCTTGACCACCTGCACCAACAAAATTTGCCGCCGTTTGATGACTTCTTGGATACGGTAATTGCGTAACAGGTTGGAACGGTTGCGCTTGGCTTCGCGATAACGCTCTTGCAGATCTCGTAAACGTTGGGCCGCTTCTGATTGCTCGTCGGTTACAACGGCACTCATTTCTTCTTCTGCTTCTGCAATGAGGGCAGCGCGATTGCGTGCACCGGTGCCTTCTTCTTCACCCTCGTCTGGGGCTTCCGTATCATCGATCAGGTCGGGTTCTTCATTGTCATCGTCACTGTTTTCACCACTTTTCTCATCGTCATCACTGGCTGCGGTCTCTACAGTTTCGTCGGTCTCTTCGACCATTTGCGCGTCTTCATTCCCTGCGTGGTCGTCTGTCTCGTCTGCGCCAGAATCAGAGTCAGAGTCTAAATCATCATCGCTTTCTGTCGTGTCGTCTGGGGTTTCTATTTCATCGTCGTCATTTGAGGCGACATCAATTTCTTCAATA
>JALWRV010000238.1 GCA_027080545.1 Parvularculaceae bacterium | reverse complement strand
TCGGTTCCGGTAATATCGGGGCAACCAATGTGCTGCGCACAGGCCGCAAAGATCTGGCCCTAGCGACTTTATTGCTTGATAGCGGCAAAGGGGCGATAGCGGTTTTGCTGGCCGGACTGTTTAGTCAGTGGCAAGATTATGCTTTGGGATTGGCCGGTGCTGCGGCTTTTCTTGGTCATTGTTATCCCGTCTGGCTCGGCTTTAAAGGGGGTAAGGGGGTGGCGACCTTTCTCGGCACATTGCTTGCCATGAATCCGATGGCTGGTGTTGTTACCTGCTTGATTTGGCTTGCCGGGGCGCTCATCACCCGTATATCCTCTTTATCGGCCTTGATCGCAGCCCTGTCGGCACCTGCATTTTTGTTTGTAACCGATCATGCCATACTTGGCTTTGCCAGCCTGTTCATGGCTTTGTTGATTTTTCTGCGCCACCGGGAAAATATCAACCGTATCATCACGGGGAGTGAGCCAAAAATCGGCAAAAAATAATCGGGGGAACATTATCGGGGGAACAATGCAAACTTATCCTTTAGACGCACGCGAAAAGAAAAATTGGCTGCGCCTCATCCGCACACCCAAAATTGGCCCGGTGACATTTCACCAGCTTATCCATCGTTTTGGATCGGCGGAAGAAGCCTTGCGCCAAGTACCTTCCTATGCCAAGGCCTCTTCTCGCGGACCGGGCTTTCAACTGGCCCCTGTGGAGGTTATCGAGCAAGAAATACAAAGGGGAGATGCATTTGGCGCCTCCCTGATTTGCGCTTGTGAGCCACCCTATCCTGCCGCCTTGCGCCACATCGCCGATGCCCCCCCCATATTGTGGACCAAGGGCGGTCTCGATTTGATGCAAAAACCCGGGGTAGCCATTGTCGGGGCCCGCAACGCCTCCATGGTGGGGCGCACCATGGCACAAAAGCTGGCCAATGATCTTGGACAGGCAGGCTATGCGATTATTTCTGGGCTTGCGCGGGGGATTGATGGGGCTGCCCATCAGGCGGCCCTTGCCACCGGCACCATTGCCGTCGTCGCGGGGGGGATTGATGTGGTCTATCCGCCCGAGCATGGCGACTTGACCGAAGCCATTAGTACGCAAGGCCTGCTGGTTTCCGAAAGCCCTATAGGCTATCGCCCGGTGGGACGTGATTTTCCCAAACGCAACCGAATCATTTCTGGTTTAAGTCACGGGGTGATCGTGGTCGAAGCCGCCACACGCTCAGGCAGTTTGATCACCGCTCGATTAGCCGGTGAACAGGGCCGCGAATTGTTTGCGGTACCCGGCTCGCCGCTTGATCCACGCTGTCAGGGCACCAACCAGCTTTTGCGTGACGGGGCTATATTGATCGAACAGGCCGATGATGTGATATCAAATTTGCAAAATATGACACACCGCCTGCTAGAAACGGAAGATGTCGGCCTCTTTGAAACCCCCCACCAGCCCCCAGAGAAACAGGAACGCCAGCACATCGAGGCAAAGCTGTTGGAAGCTCTTAGCTTCACCCCCACCCATCGCGATCTGCTCTTGCGGGAGATCGGGGCCCCACCCGCATGGGTCAATGATGGGCTCTTGGAATTGGTGTTGAGCGGGAAGATAGAAGAACAGTCGGGCGGCTACTTTTGCCTCCGCCCGCAATGTTAAATAATAACGGATCAGCCCTGCTGCGCCTCTTCGAGCGCGTCCAACACCCCATCGAAGGAGCGCGCCTGCGAAATGAGCCCTTGTTTCAGACAAAGAACCTGTAATTGCTGGGTCATGTCGAGAATATAGGAAAGTGTGTCATTTCGAGAAATAGCAAGAAAAGGCTCTTCAGCCCCACCAGCCACCATTTCAGGGGATGATTCTGTTAATACTTTTTCACTGATATTTTTCGATAGTGCCACAGTGCCCTCCAACATTTTTAGTACGGCCCATCACGGGTAGCAACTATAGGTTGCTCATTTGAAAACACAACACTTAAAGGTGTAAAGAAGCCAAGGGCGTTGACAATTGCATACAAGAATGGCCACTTTCGCGCCCTAAGCTCCCCAATTTATGCTAATACGCGTAAAAACTAAGGAAAATCAACTAGATGCAAGTAGTAATCGTTGAGTCGCCGTCAAAGGCAAAGACCATCAACAAATATTTGGGAGCCGATTATACGGTTTTAGCCAGCTTTGGCCATATCCGTGACCTGCCCTCTAAAGATGGTTCAGTGAAACCCGATGAGCAATTCTCCATGATATGGGAAACCGATACGGGCTCGCGCAAACATGTAAAAGAAATTGTTGATGCGGTCAAAAAAGCCGACGGCATTATTCTTGCCACTGACCCGGATCGCGAAGGCGAAGCCATTTCCTGGCATCTGGTAGAAGTGCTTGCCGAAAAGAAGTTGCTCAAGGGCAAGAAACTTTCGCGTGTGGCTTTTAACGCCATTACCAAAAAATCCATTCTCGAAGCGATGGCCCAACCGCGTGAGGTTGATCAAAATCTTGTCGATGCCTATTTGGCAAGACGCGCTTTAGACTATCTGGTGGGCTTTACCCTATCGCCCGTTTTGTGGCGCAAATTACCCGGCTCTCGATCCGCTGGCCGAGTGCAGTCCGTGGCCTTGCGCCTTATCTGTGAGCGCGAACTGGAAATTGAAAAATTTATCCCACAAGAATATTGGACCCTAGAAGCCAAAGCCCAATGTGAGGGCGCGGCAGAATTTGCTGCACGACTGGTTTGCCTTGACGGTAAGAAACTAAAAAAATACGACATCCCCGATGCGACGGCGGCGGCTAAAGCCAAGCAAGCAGTTGAGCGCGGCGACTTTTCCATCGCTTCGGTTGAAGCTAAACCCACCAAGCGCCACCCTCCTGCCCCGTTCACCACCTCTACCTTACAACAAGAGGCCTCGCGAAAACTTGGCTTTAACGCACGGCGCACCATGACCACCGCACAACGGCTTTATGAAGGGGTGACCATCAGCGGCGAAACCGTAGGGCTTATCACCTATATGCGGACCGACGGCACCGACATGGCTGGCGAAGCCATCGCCGAGGCCCGCCAAACCATTGGTAAGGAGTTTGGCGACCAATATGTGCCAAGTGCCCCCCGCGTCTACAAAAAGAAAGCCAAAAACGCACAAGAGGCGCACGAATCAATTCGCCCCACCAGCTTTCAGCGCACCCCGGCCATGATGAAACATCTCGAAGGGGATATGGCGCGTCTCTATGAACTGATCTGGAAACGGGCCATGGCCTGCCAGATGCAATCGGCCGAATTGGAAAGCACCACCATTGAAATCCTGTCCAAGGATAAACAAACGGGGCTACGCGCCACCGGATCCGTTATCACTTTTGATGGCTTCCTCAAACTATATGAGGAAGGAAAAGACGATAATGACAAGGATGAAAAAAACGCGATCCTGCCAAAGGTCATCGCCGGGGCCCCCTGCGCTATCAAAGAGCCAAAAACCGAACAACATTTCACCCAACCGCCCCCGCGCTTTTCCGAAGCAAGCCTAGTCAAGCGTTTGGAAGAGCTGGGTATTGGTCGCCCCTCCACCTATGCGTCGATCATTTCCGTGTTACAAGATCGCGGCTATGTGGAGATGGACAAAAACCGCTTCATTCCCAATAACAAAGGTCGCATCGTTACCGCTTTTCTGGAAAATTTCTTCCCACGCTATGTGGAATATGATTTTACCGCTGACCTAGAAGCGACCTTGGATGAAATTTCCAACGGCAAGGTCGCTTGGAAAGATTTTCTAGCAGATTTTTGGCAACATTTTAATGCGGCGGTTGAAGACATTAGTGAGCTGCGCATCACCCATGTTTTGGATGCCCTCAATGAATCTCTGGGGCCTCATATTTTCCCTGCCAAAGAAGATGGCTCGGACCCCCGGGCCTGCCCGGGCTGTAAAGAGGGGCAGCTTTCCCTGAAAATTGGTCGCTATGGGGCATTTATTGGCTGCTCCAACTATCCCGATTGCAATTTCACCCGCCAGCTTGGTCAATCAGAACAAGAAGCGCTGGATAGCGGCGACAAGCTGTTGGGCAAGGACCCTGATAGCGGCCTTGATGTGTGGCTAAAGAACGGACGCTTTGGTCCCTATGTACAATTGGGTGAGGTAGAAAAAGGCTCCAAAGAAAAACCCAAGCGCGGCTCTATTCCCAAAACATGGGACCCGAATGAGACCGATTTGGAAAAAGCCTTGAAGTTGCTAAATCTTCCCCGAGAGATCGGGCCGCACCCGGAAGATGGAGAGATGATCACGGCCGCCATTGGACGCTTTGGCCCCTATGTAAAGCACGGCAAAACCTATGCTAACCTGCCTAATGTGGATGATGTCTTTACCATCGGCCTCAACCATGCAGTAACCTTGATCGCCGACAAAATTGCCAATCCGGGCCGTGGTCGGCGCGCCGCTGCCAAACCTATTTTCGAGTTGGGCAAACATCCAGAAACCGATGAGCCTGTTAATATTTTTGATGGCCGCTATGGGCCTTATGTCAAACATATGAAAACCAATGCGACTATCCCGTCCGGGACTGACCCCAAAGATGTGACCTTGGCCCAAGCCGTAGAGCTTATCGCCATTAAAGATGCCAAAGGGCCGAAGAAAAAGAAAGCGACCAAGAAAAAAGCCACGAAAAAGAAAGCCACCAAGAAAAAGGCTACTAAGAAGAAGGCGACAAAAAAAACCGCCAAGAAGACCACCAAAAAGGCAACGAAAAAGTCTGCCGCCAGTAAAAGCAAGTAGCGCGCAATCATGGCCAAACGCTTCCCATCCCGGGACGACATTCTCGCCTTCATTCGCGATGCTCAAGCCAATGGCAAGGGTGACATTACCCGCCGAGAAATTGCACGCGCCTTTCATCTCAAGGGTGAAGAACGCACCCGACTGCGCCAAATGTTGAAAAAAATGGCTGAAGACGGGGCGATTGCCAAAGGGCGCGGCAAACGGGTGGCAGACCCAGAAAAACTGCCCGCGGTCACCCTGCTGGACATTGAAAATATAGATGAAAATGGTGATCTCATCGCCACCCCAGCCAATTGGCGCAGCAAGAAGCGCCCACCTCTTATTCTTATCTCCCATAAGGCGGCTGCCAAAATAAGGCCCCCCGCCGGCGTCGGTGATCGTCTTTTAGCACGCCTCGAACAGCATAATAAAAACACCTATCACGCCACGCCAATGAAGCGGTTGGCCAAAAATGATGCGCGGATTTTAGGTGTTTTTCGCAAATCCCGCACTGGCGGCATGGTTAGCCCGGTATCACGCAAGGAAGGCCGTGATTTGATCATCGCCTCGGGGGAAGAAAATGGTGCCAAAAATGATGATCTAGTATGGGCAGCCCCGAAAAAAACCCGCGCCTATGGTCCCCGCCAAGCGCGGGT
>JALWRV010000237.1 GCA_027080545.1 Parvularculaceae bacterium | reverse complement strand
TTCTTGGGGCGATCAATTTTATCACCACGATTTTTAACATGCGTGCACCGGGCATGACCCTCCACAAAATGCCGCTGTTTGCGTGGTCCGTATTGGTCACCGCGTTTTTGCTGGTATTGTCTTTGCCAGTTCTGGCCGGGGCGGTTACCATGTTGTTGACCGACCGTATGTTCAGCACCGCGTTTTTTGACTGGACCGCTGGGGGTGATCCCATTCTTTATCAGCATCTGTTCTGGTTCTTCGGCCACCCGGAAGTGTATATTTTGATCCTGCCGGGCTTTGGTATCATTTCCCATATCGTCTCAACTTTTTCCAAGAAGCCTATTTTCGGCTATCTCGGCATGGCCTATGCCATGGTTGCGATTGGTTTTGTGGGTTTCATCGTGTGGGCGCACCATATGTATACGGTCGGATTATCGGTGAATATGAAAGCCTATTTTACGGCTGCCACCATGGTTATTGCGGTACCCACCGGTATTAAAATATTCTCATGGATCGCGACCATGTGGGGAGGCTCCATCGAGTTTAAAATCCCGATGCTCTGGGCCATGGGCTTTATCTTCCTGTTCACCGTTGGCGGTGTTACGGGCGTGGTTTTGGCCAATGCGGGGATCGATCAGGCATTGCATGACACCTATTATGTGGTGGCGCACTTCCACTATGTGTTGTCACTCGGTGCGGTGTTCTCGATTTTTGCGGGCTGGTATTATTGGTTCGAGAAAATGTATGGCATAAAATATAATGTGTTTTTTGCCGGTTTGCATTTCTGGCTTATGTTCGTCGGTGTGAACATTGTCTTCTTCCCGCAACATTTCCTTGGCCTTCAAGGCATGCCGCGGCGTTATATCGACTATAATGAAGCCTTCGCCCATTGGAATTATGTGTCCTCGGTTGGCTATCTAATCACCTTGGTGGGTGTGTTAGCGTTCTTTGTGGGGATTGCGGTTTCCTTCTTGCAACGGCGCAAAGGGGTAGCCAATCCATGGGGCGAGGGGGCAACCACTTTGGAGTGGACACTGCCGTCACCACCGCCATTCCACCAGTTCAACAAACTACCACGGGTTGAATAGTGGTCGATTGGATGGATAGTAATTGAGAAAAACCGGGCGAATTTGTCGCTCGGTTTTTCCCGCTTTGTAACGGGGTTAATTCGGGTTTTGCTGTGGTCGAACTGATGCGCGAAGAAAATATGTCTGCGACCAAAATCTCTTCCCAATCATTGGGTGGGGCCGGGGATTATATTGCCTTGTTGAAACCACGGGTGATGTCGCTGGTTATTTTTACCGCTCTCGTGGGCATGGTTGTTGCGCCGGGGCCTGTCGCTAACTGGCCTTTGGCGATTATTTCTCTCATCGCTATTGCGGTTGGGGCGGGGGCGTCGGGGGCGCTGAACATGTGGTGGGATGCGGATATTGATGCGATCATGTCTCGCACGGCCAAGCGTCCAATACCCGATGGTAAAGTGCATCGCTCCGATGCGTTCGGGTTTGGCCTATTTTTATCCTGTTTTTCGGTGATTGTGCTGGCTTTGGCGGCCAACTATCTTGCCGCCGGGCTTTTGGCCTTCACCATCTTTTTCTATGTGGTTATCTATTCCATGTGGTTAAAGCGCTCCACCCCGCAAAATATCGTTATTGGCGGGGCCGCTGGGGCTTTGCCGCCAGTGGTCGGCTGGGCGGCGGTTAGCGGTCAGGCACCATTGGAAGCGTGGCTCTTATTTGCGATTATCTTTATCTGGACGCCGCCGCATTTCTGGGCGTTGTCGATTTTTAAAGTTGGGGATTACGCCGATGCCGGGGTGCCGATGATGCCCAATGTGCATGGATTGGCGGCGACCAAAAAACAAATTCTACTTTATGCCCTATTGCTCGCACCGCTGGGGGTCTCGCCGGTATTTTTAGGTCTGGGCAGTTGGTTTTATGGGGTGATGGCAGCGGGGATGGGGGGGTGGTTTGTTTGGCTGTCCTTTCAATTGTTGCGCACTCCTTCCGGTGGACAGGGAGATAAAGCCGCCGCGCGATTATTTATTTTTTCCATCTGGTATTTATTCATTTTGTTTGCGGCCCTGCTGTTGGATCAATGGTTTGGCCCCATCCTTTCAGGACTTCTTCGCCCATGACCGACCCTCAAAATAAAACTATTCTGCCCGCAGGCGAGAGCGATGAGAGCGGTAAGGGGGGCGTTGAAAATGATTTTTTCAAAGCTGGCCACGGATTGCCCACCGGTTCTTTTGAAACATTGACACCGGCGCAAAAAAAGGCGCGGGATCGGCGGAATATGGCGCTGGCACTGGGGATTGTCGGTTTTTGCTTGCTCGTATTTGCAGTAACTATTTTACGCCTTTCGGAGTCCGTTAGATGAGCAAGCCTGATAAGAACAGCAAAACGGCCATGATTGTCTCTTTGGTTGTGGCCTCAATGGTCGGACTATCTTTTGCAGCGGTGCCACTTTACAAGACTTTTTGTCAGGTTACCGGCTTTGGGGGCACGACCCAGCGGGCCGAAAAAGCCGCTGACCGTGTTTTGGATCGCACGATTATTGTGCGTTTTAATTCTGCCACAGCCCCGGATCTGCCTTGGAAATTCAAACCGGCACAAATTTCCGAAGAGATGAAAATTGGCCAAACGGCATTGGCCTATTACACCGCTGAAAACCTCTCAGACGAGCTTATCATAGGCACGGCCACCTATAATGTGGTGCCAGCCAAGGCCGGGCTTTATTTTAACAAGATTGAGTGCTTTTGCTTCACGGAACAAATCTTGAAACCCCATGAAAAATCTGAACTGCCCATGACCTTTTTCATTGATCCGGCCTTGGCCGATGATCGCAATCTGGACGATGTCACGGTAATCACTATTTCCTATACTTTTGCCCGCAACGAGCAGGCAGAAGAAGATTATTATGCCAGCCTCGAACAGTCCGCACCGTCGAACTGATAAAGGGGTCTGGTTTTACAGAGATTTTTTGCCAAAAAGGGCCGTATTAGGCTTTGAAACTGGCGAAGGAGCACGGTAAAAGAAGCCTGAAACGAGCTGATTCAACGAGGGATTTAATATGGCTGGCGCTGTTGAGCATGATTATCATTTGGTAAACCCGAGCCCATGGCCGCTGATCGGCTCTGTGGGGGCAGCCCTGACGGCTATTGGCGTGGTCGCTTGGTCGCATACGCCACCACCGGGTTCCGATGCCCCGGCGCTGTTCGGGGTACACGGACCCTGGCTATTTCTCACCGGCTTTGCGGTTTTGCTGATCACCATGGCCGGGTGGTGGCGCGATGTGGTCAAAGAAAGCATCAAGGGCGAGAATACGTCGCCAGTGGTGCGCATCGGTTTGCGCTATGGTATGATCCTGTTCATTGCTTCGGAAGTGATGTTTTTTGTCGCCTGGTTCTGGGCCTATTTTGGCGCGGCCCTGTTTCCCGGGGCGGGGGACCCCATCTTGCTTACAGATGGATCGCAATTGCTCAACGCTGATGGGCTACCGGCCTATCTGATGAATGATGCCCGCGCACACGTGACTGGCGATATGTGGCCCCCCAAAGGCGTGGAACCGCTGGACCCATGGCATTTGCCATTGCTCAATACGCTGATTTTGCTTTTGTCGGGCACCACCGTCACATGGGCGCATCACGCGATTACCCATGATGATCGCAAAGGCTTTATCGCTGGCCTGACGCTGACCATCATTCTCGGCCTGTTTTTCACGTTTCTGCAATATGTAGAATATAATGAAGTACTGCTCTATGGCTTTGGTGACAATGTCGAGCGCATGTTCACCTATAAGGCGAACCTTTATGGGGGCACCTTCTTCATGGCCACAGGTTTCCACGGGGCCCATGTGATCATTGGGACGATTTTCTTGACCGTGTGTCTGTTTCGCGGATTGGCGGGGCAGTTTACCGCAGAGCGTCATTTCGGGTTTGAAGCAGCGGCATGGTATTGGCACTTTGTGGATGTGGTCTGGTTGTTCCTGTTTGCTTCCATCTATGTGGCCGGAAATGAAGGCCTGCTCGGCTGACCCTAGGTCTTGCCGTTGAGGCTGGGTTAGGAGGGCTTGATCGTGGCGAAAAACTATCCACCCCAAGATCCCTTAAAGACAGCCATGGGTCGTAAATGCCCGCGTTGTGGTGAGGGCGCCCTGTTTGCCGGGTTCTTGAAAGTGCGGCCTGAATGTCCCCGCTGCGGTCTCGATTATAGCAAAGCCGATACCGGTGATGGGCCAGCCGTGTTTATGATTTTCATTGTCGGCTTCTTGGCCATGGCTTTAGCCATGATTTTGCAGCTGATCATTCACATGCCCATTTGGCTGGTATTGCTGTTGTCGGTCATTTTATCGGTGGCGTTGATTGGCGTGTTAACCCCGATGATGAAAGCGTGGCTGGTGGCCCAGCAATATAATCATCACGCGGCTGAGGGGCGGATGCGGGAGCAGGATCGCCCAGATCAATAAATGTCGTGTTGGGTCAAAATGTCATGCGGGTTTAAAGGTCTCTCGAATATGCGTTTTCAGTTCAAGCCTGGTCTAACCCTTGCCACCGCCATTGCCATGGGCATTCTTCTATGGCTCGGCACATGGCAGGTGCAAAGACTTCAATGGAAACTGGACTTGTTGTCGGCCATAGAGGCCAAGCAAGAGGCAGCACCGGTGCCGGTAGAAGAGGCGCTGATGGCGATGGGGCGCGGCGGGGATGTGGAATTTATGCGCGTCTATATTGATGGTATGCCCGTTGGCAAGGGGCCGGCAAAGATATTTGGCTCAAATCATGGGCGTGTTGGCTATTATATTTTTACCCCCTATCGCACTTTAGGAGAAAGCGAGACAGCTTTAAATCTGTTCGTTAACCTTGGGTTTGTGCCAGAGCAAAATATCACACAACTGTCATCGCTCAGCCTTGCGCAACGCCCGCAAAAAATCATAGGCACCTTGCGGGTTTACCGACCCTTGCCCTTATTCGCCCGCTGGTTAGCCCCAAAGCCCGATGTGGCGCGTAATATTTGGTATCAACGCGATATTGCCGCTTTTAATGAGGCGTTGGGCGTTGATAGCCCACTTTTGTGGATTGACGCGGATGAAGCCCCCGGCGCCACAGGGCAATTTGCGGTGGCGGAAAAAACCTATCTCGATTTGCCCAACAATCATCTGGATTATGCGCTGACTTGGTATGGGTTGGCGCTGGTTTTGTTGGTGATCTATCTGGCTTTGTCTTTTTCGCGTGCGTCAACTTCGCGTGCCTCTACTTCACGCGCATCTGTGGGGCGTGATGGGGATAGCGATTAGCGCTCGGTCAGCTTGAACTCGATGCGGCGATTTTTTGCCAAGGCGGTGGCGCTATAGCCGCTGACCAAGGGGTGGCTATCGCCG
>JALWRV010000236.1 GCA_027080545.1 Parvularculaceae bacterium | reverse complement strand
TTCGGATGCCATGTGCTGGGTCTGGCACCCCCCACAATCAACAAAATGTGGACAAGGAGGGTCTATTCTTTGCGCCGACGCGCTCAACAATTCCAGCACCCGCCCACGCCCCCCATGATAGGAAAGACGGATATGTTCCCCGGGCAAGGCCTTGGCCACCGCTATTTTGTGTCCGTCAATTTCTCCCATGCCATCGCCGCCCGCACCGAGATGATCAATCACCAACGCCCCCTGCCGTTCCGGAACGCTACGCGCCCGCCCACCTTTTGGTAATCGACGGCGATGAGAATAAGGTTTTGCGGGGCGGCTTTTTTTCATGGGAAGGCAATTATAAAGATTGCAATCTTTGCTTGGCCGCTTCCAGTCGCGCGCGCTCGACGGTAAAATCCTCGCGCCGCTGTTTTTGCTCGGCCACCACCTCTTTGGGCGCGCGCTCGACAAAATTGGCATTGCCCAACTTGCCGTCAATCTTGGCAATTTCCCCATCAATTTTAGCCAAAGCCTTTTCCAACCGCCCTTGCTCGGCAGCGATGTCAATATGATCCGCAATGGGCAGTGCAAAGGTCGCCTCACCAAGAACAAATTGCACAGACCCTTTAGGAAAGGGTGCCGCAGATATGGTCTCAACGCGCGCCAATTTTTTGATCAGCTCGCCATGGCGTTGCAGACGCTCTCCAGCTTCTGGCGCTTCACTGCTAAGGTGCAAATCTATCTTGGCTCCGGCGGGCACATTCATTTCCGTGCGCAGGGAACGAATTTGCGATATGAGATCAATCACCCAATTCATTTCCGCAAAGCTTTCCTCGCTGCGATAGGAAAGCACCGGCCATTGGGCGTGAATAAGCTTCTCTTTACGCGGCGCCAATGCGCCCCATAATTCCTCGGTCACAAACGGCATGAAGGGATGCAGCATGATGAGAATTTGATCAAAGCCCCAAGCAGCGGTGGCGCGGGTCTCATCACGCGCGGCCATATCGTCGCCGCCAAAAACCGGCTTGGCAAATTCCAAATACCAGTCGCAATAAAGATTCCATGCAAATTTATAAATCACGGCGGCGGCGTCATTAAAGCGATAGGCTTCCAGCGCCGTCACCAAATCATCGCGTGCTTGCATCGCCCCATGGACCAGCCATTGGTTCAAGGGCAGCTCGACTTTGGCCGGGTCAAAATCATCCGTCTGCGCACATTCATTCATTTGCGTAAAACGCGCCGCATTCCATAATTTGGTGCGGAAATTGCGATAGCCTTCCACCCGCTGTTCGGACAGGCGCAAATCCCGCCCCTGCGCCGCCATCGCCGCCATGGTAAAGCGCAGGCTGTCGGCGCCGTATTTTTCTATGAAGTCGAGGGGGTCCACCACATTGCCCTTGGACTTGGACATTTTCTGTCCCTTTTCATCGCGCACCAGCGCATGAATATAGACCGTGTGAAACGGTACCTCTTTCATGAAATGCAGGCCCATCATCATCATCCGGGCAACCCAGAAAAAGATAATGTCAAAAGCGGTAGAAAGCACCGAGGTCGGATAAAAGCGCGCAAGTTCCGGCGTCTCCTCCGGCCAGCCAAGGGTCGAAAACGGCCACAGGGCCGAAGAGAACCATGTATCGAGAACATCGGGATCTTGCGTCAAAGGGACAGGCCCATTGACTGGTGTATCATTTATGCGATTGTTAGAAACAAGTTCCCGAACTGCCTCTAAAAACTCAACGGGGTCCTCAACAAACTTAACCTCTGCTCCATAATATTTTTCTGCTTCCTTAATGACCTCCTCTTTAGTCTCCGCGACAAAGATTTTCCTTTCAGCTAAAGAAAAACCATTCACATTTTTCCATAAAAAAGAAGGCCCATACCAAACCGGAATTTGATGACCCCACCAAAGCTGGCGGGAAATGCACCATGGCTCGATATTGCGCATCCATTGATAATAGGTCTTGTCCCAATTACTCGGCACAAATTTGGTGCGGCCCTGCTCTACCGCTTCGATGGCGGGCTTGGCGAGTTTGGCTGCATCCACATACCATTGGTCCGTGCGCAGAGGTTCAATCACCACATTAGAGCGATCCCCAAAGGGCTGCATGATCTTCTTTTCTTCAACCTTGATGAGAAGCCCCTTGGCCTCAATATCGGCGACAATGGCCTTGCGCGCTTCAAAGCGATCAAGCCCGCGATATTTTTCCGGCACATAATCCTCATGGACCATGCGCGCCTTGCTATCCATGAGATCATACATTTCGATATTATTGCGCTTGGCCACTTCATAATCATTAAAATCATGAGCGCCGGTAATTTTCACCGCCCCAGAGCCAAAATCAGGATCCGGATAATCATCGGTGATGATCGGAATATAACGATCCGCCAAAGGCAACAGGCATCTCTTGCCAACAATCGGCGCATAGCGAGCATCATCGGGGTGCACCGCCACGGCGCCATCGCCAAGCATGGTTTCAGGCCGTGTCGTGGCGATGGAAATATAATCCCGCGTCTCCCATTTGGTCGGCTTGCCATCCTCGTCATGCTCAATCGGGAACTCATAGGTTTCGCCATTTTCCAGCGGATATTTGAAATGCCAGAAATAGCCATCGACTTCGCGGTTCTCGACCTCCAGATCAGAAATCGCCGTTTCAAATTTCGGGTCCCAATTAACAAGGCGCTTATCGCGATAGATGAGGCCCTGCTTATAGAGTTCCACAAAAACCTTACGCACCGCCTTGGACAATCCCTCATCCATGGTAAAGCGCTCGCGGGACCAATCACAGGATGCCCCAAGGCGACGAAGTTGGCTCGTTATGGTGCCGCCGGATTCTTCCTTCCACGCCCAGACTTTTTTCAAAAATTCTTCGCGGCCAATTTCGCGCCGCCCGGGTTCCTGACGCGCCATCATTTGCCGCTCAACCACCATTTGCGTGGCGATGCCCGCATGGTCCGTACCCACCTGCCATAACACATTTTTGCCACGCAGGCGCTCAAAGCGAACCAGAATGTCCTGCAACGTGTTGTTCAGAGCATGGCCCATATGCAAAGAGCCGGTGACATTGGGCGGCGGAATGACAATGCAATAATTATCCGCCCCTTGCTTGTCGCCCGCCTTAAAGCAGCCGCCCTCTTCCCAGTCAGCGTAAATTTCCCCCTCGCGGGTGGCAAAATCAAAGTTTTTATCAATCATAGTCGGCTCAATATTGGATAGGTTGAAACCCGCTTCGGGTCATTTGGGGGCTTATAGCGATTATTCTGAAAAAGGCGAAAACAAAACAAAAAAGCCGACCCGCTAACCGGATCGGCCCTCCTGTGGAGATGGCGAAAAGGTCAGCGGCGGCGGGACAGCCGTCTCACCTCTTCTTCCACCTTATCTTCAACAATCCGTGGCAGATTCTGATCCAGCCACTGAACCAGCAGCGGTTGCAACATGGATTGAACCAAATCTTCCAAGGTCTTGCCTTCACCTTCGGCAATTTTGATATTCTCGCTAAGCGCCTCAAAGGCAGAAGCCGCCACCTCGGTGGTGGTCTCTGAAATGTGCAATTCCCCACGGCCACTTCCCGGAACATTTACCACTTCAGGCTCTACACGCCCCGTGCGCTCCTGAACCGCTGCCGCCACTTCTGGCGCAGCCTTGGCCACAGGTTCGGTAAATGTCTCAGGCTCTGTCTCAACCTCAGATTCATCCACCGCCTCGTCCACCACCTCTGCCACGACAGCTGGATCAATCGCTTCGGCCTGTGCCGCCATTTCGGCTTCAACCGCCGCTGCCTTGGCCGCTGCGGCGGCCGCTGCTTTGGCTATTTCAGCCTGTTCCGCCTGCTCCGCCTGTTCTTGAGCGGAAATCACATCCTGAACTTTTTTCTTGCGCAGGCGCGGTTTGCGCTCTTCACCGGCGTCGACAGCCGCTTTTTGATCATCAGCATCACTGGCATCACCCTCACCGACCTCATTTTCGCTGCCATCATCAGCTGATTTTTTCGCTGACGGTGCCGTTGGCTCATCTGTGCTTAACTCCTCATTCTGAGTAAGCTCCAGCGTATCCAACTTTTCACGTACCGGTGTGCGGTCTTCTTCAGTCGCATTCTCTTCGGAAATGATGCGCCGGATAGAGGCAAGGATTTCATCCATGCTCGGTTCTGCTTGAGGGTTTGCCATAATCTCGATCCCAAATTTGCCCGTGGCCAAAGCGGCCCAACGCCGTTTTAACCCGATAGAAAGCGAATCATCATTTGCTTCGCCTTTCCAATCAACCCTTATTTTCCAACAAGTTGGCTTAAATTTTTCAGCCCAAAGGGGCCTTTTTTACCAAATCCAGCCCTGGCCCCAAAAATGTTGCTTTTACCGGAAAAACCCTCATCTGATCGGGCTCTAGGCAAATTTGAATGTTGGCGGGCAGCGATATTCTTCCAAAATGCACGCCGGGGCCGCCTCAAACATTTTGGTATGGCCGAAAGCATCCCCAGAACGGGTGTAAATCATTGCTTCGCCAACCCCATCTCGGACCAGAATGGTCGCCAATCGACCGCCCTCTTTCAACTGGTGCAATAAGGCTTGCGGCACAAACTCGACCCCATGGGCAATGATAATCACATCATAGGGGCCTTGATCGGCCTTACCCTCAAGCAGCCGCGCCGTTACCACCACATCATTGTCTCGCCCATCCGCCAGCAGATTTTGCTCAGCCTTGGCAACGATAGCCTCGTCTTCTTCGATTGCCACCACCATTCCCGCCAGATGCGAGAGGCATGAGGTGGAATAACCAAACCCACAACCAATATCCAATACCAGATCGTCCTGTTTGATTTCGGCACTATTGACCAGCTTGGAAAAATCGCGCGCTTTCAACAAATATCGCCCCTCGAACAAGGGCAAGTCCTTCTCCACATAGGCCTGACCTGCCAATACTTCCGGAACATATTTTTCTCGGGGCACTTCCCCCATCGCCCGAATGAGCGCCTGATCCGTAACATTATGGGGCCGAACCTGACTATCGACCATATTTTTGCGTGCCTGAGCAAAATTCATTGATTTTCAGTCCTTCCAATAGCACCCGCCCTTCGGGCAGCTGATGGGTGGACAATTCCCTACCGCTTTCCCCCTCGTCGCGCAATCATCTCGTCACCTTGTAGAGATCTATTCTGTACGAAAGGGGGAGCGCTCAAAACATCCCTCTGGTTCCCGAATATTATAGGCGAATAGGGGTAATTTCTCGCTGGACGCCATGGAATTGTCGGTTTATGACCCATCGCTCACCACCAGCGTCGGAGATTTTCTTTAAGAATCCTCCATCGCCCGGGGCCACGTGGCGGAGTGGTGACGCAGCGGCCTGCAAAGCCGTGTACGCCGGTTCGATTCCGGCCGTGGCCTCCACACCCCTCTTGTAAATTAACGCGATGATAAGAAACTGTGACCATAGGGC
>JALWRV010000235.1 GCA_027080545.1 Parvularculaceae bacterium | reverse complement strand
TCTTCACTGAGATCTTCCAGCGTGTCGGCCTCAAACAGCGAGGCATTATTGATCAAAAGATCCAACGGTCCCAAGGCTTGGGTGGCGTCGTCGATCAGCTTGGCTTGTCCTTGTTTGCGCAAATCCGCATTGAGAGCACAGCTTTCTATCCCATATTGTTCGGCTAAGTGCGCGGCCAGGGCTTCGGCCTCTGCGCGGCCATGGTGATAGTGGATGGCGACATTGACCCCCCGCCTGGCCAAGGCTGTGGTCAGGGCATGGCCTATACGCTTGGCCCCGCCCGTGATGAGCGCGGTTTTTGGAGATATATGATCGACAGGCGCAGAGCTCATGCAAGAAAGGTTTCATGTAAGAAGATCAAGCGGTCAAACCGGCAAAACCGATATAGCCAATATAGCCCACATAGAGAATGAACATGCCCACCCCAAGCGGGCGATAGATGGGGCGATGGGCGAGAATGAGGAATACCAGCAACAGGGTGCTGGCGACCATGACCGGAATATCAATTACGCGGGTGACAAAAGAAAAATAGCTATTGCCCACCAGACCGGCAGCCCCGCCAACAAATAAAAGATTGAACAGGTTGGAGCCAACGACATTGCCCACAGCAACATCCGCCTGTTTGCGCAACGCTGCGGCCACCACGGTAGCCAATTCTGGTAAGGACGTGCCGACCGCGACAATGGTCAGGCCGATAAGTTCTTGGCGCACCCCCAGCATAGCCGCAAGGGTCGAGCCATTATCCACCAACAGCTTGGCCCCTAAAGGCAGACCAACCAGCCCGATGAGTAAGAACAAGGGCGTTTTCCAGACCAGCCCCTTGCCATCGGTATATTCTTCTATCTCGTCCAAGACCACTTCGGCCCCGGAGGATTTTCTGGCGCGAAAAAACAGGCTGATAATATAGCATAGGATGAGCCCGAGCAGCACCATGGCCGAAAGCGAATCCAAAGTACCGCGCCCATAGACAAAATATAAAAAGGCGCCGGTTCCCAGCACCAAGGCTACCGCGTCTTGTTTCAATCCGGGCAGTTTGGTGATGAAGGGGTAAATCAGTGCGGGTAGCCCCAGCACCAGTAATACATTGGCAATGTTGGAGCCGATAATATTGCCCATGGCAATTTCATAATTGCCCGAAGAAACCGCTTGCAAAGTAACCATCAATTCCGGTGCCGATGTGCCAAAGGCGACAATGGTCAATCCGACAATCAAGGGGGATATTTTTAGCATGGTGGCCAGATTGACGGCGCCACGCACCAGAATATCACCAGCGACAATCAATAAAGCCAACCCGGCGGCAACTAGGGCAATATGTGTAAGCATGAAAGCTCCCCGAACTTAGAAGTGCGATGACCGATCGGATTGTGCCCCCGATTCAGCCGAGATGTATGCCAAAGGCGATAGCACCGCCCCTGCTAATCGATAGAGCCTTTTTCAAGGAAATTGAGAGCAGCGAAGGAAAGGATGAAAAGCAGGATCACGAGCAGGGCGGTCATGGCAGGGTCTCCGGTAATGAACTAAAATAAGAGCTTTCTCATAGAGCCAATCGGCCCCCGCGTCACTAAAATTCAACCCGCGAAGAGCCGGAAAAACCGGCCAAATCCCCCCTAAGGGGCTGATTTTGCACTTATCCCGCCAACAGGGAACGCCAGACAATGTCTTGCGCTAAGCCGGGCTGTGCTATAGCTGATGGACGAAATTGACAGCGATTCTGGCAGGAGACCGACCATGAGCACCAATCGAGACTATCAGACCATCAAAATCGAAAATGACGAGGCGGTGCGGATTATCAGCCTCAACCGGCCAAAAGCGTTGAACGCCCTCAATGGTCAATTGATGGACGAGTTGAGCGAGGCGTTAGCCGCTGCCGATAAAGACGAGAGCGTGGGGGCTATGGTGCTCACCGGATCGCAAAAGGCTTTTGCGGCCGGGGCCGACATTAAAGAGATGGCCGACAAATCCTATATGGATGTGTATGGGGAAGATTTTATCACCGCAAATTGGCAACAGGCGGCAAAGGTGCGCAAACCCATCATTGCGGCAGTGGCCGGTTATGCGCTGGGTGGCGGGTGCGAATTGGCGATGATGTGCGATTTCATTCTCGCGGCGGACAACGCCAAATTTGGCCAACCGGAAATCACCATTGGGGCCATTCCCGGCGCGGGTGGCACCCAGCGTCTCACCCGTTTTATCGGCAAATCCAAGGCCATGGAAATGTGTCTCACTGGCCGGATGATGGATGCGGAAGAGGCCGAGCGGTGCGGCTTGGTGTCACGGATCATTCCCGTGGCAGAATTGCGGGATGAAGCGGTGGCCACAGCTAAAAAAATAACACAATTATCGCGCCCCATTGTGATGATGGCCAAGGAAAGCGTTGATCGCGCCTATGAAACCAGCCTTGCGGAAGGCATTTTATTCGAGCGCCGGGTGTTTCATTCAGTGTTTGCCACTGACGATCAAAAAGAGGGCATGAAAGCCTTTATCGAAAAACGCCCACCGCAGTTCAAACACCGCTAGAAGCAGGCGGGGTGTAACCCCCCCTGTTTGCAAAAAGGGCACTGATCAGGAGTTTTATGGATTCGATTATTTTTACCCTTAGCCTGATCGGCCTTCTGGGCATTGGCGCCCAATGGCTGGCTTGGCGCTGGAGCCTGCCGGCCATAGTATTGATGGCGTTAGCGGGCATTATTTTCGGTCCCATTTTGGGGGTATTGCACCCGCAAGAGCAATTGGGTGAATTTATGCGCCCGATGATCGCGATAGCCGTGGCGATCATTTTGTTTGAGGGGGGGCTGAGCCTGAAATTTTCCGAAATCCGGGACATGACCCGTGGGGTTGCGCGGTTTGTCATTCCCGGTGTGCCTCTGGCGTGGGGGTTGGGAGCGTTGGCAACCCATTATGTGGCCGGGGTGGCATGGCCTTCAGCCGTTTTATTCGCCGGTATCATGGTGGTAACCGGGCCCACTGTCATCATGCCTTTGTTGCGCCAGAGCCGCTTGTCCAAACGTGCGGCGGCGATTTTGAAATGGGAAGGCATTGTCAATGATCCCATTGGGGCGCTGATCGCGGTGATGGTTTATGAATTTGTTATCACTGCCTATGGCGGCGGCGAGGGCTATAGCCTGTTTGAGCTGACAGGCAATTTGTTTTTGGTGACCCTGCTTTCTGCGGCTTTCGGGGCGCTGATCGGTTGGCTTGCGGCGCGGGCTTTCACCCGGGGCTGGGTGCCGGAATATTTGAAATCACCCGTATTGTTGGTGCTGGTGGTGATTTGTTTTGAAATTCCCAATTTGATGCTCGAAGAAGCCGGCCTGATGGCGGTGACGGTGATGGGGATTACCATGGCCAATGCCAAATTGCCCAGTATCAACCAGCTTCGCCAGTTCAAGGAAAATATCGCCATCCTGTTTGTTTCCGGGGTGTTTATCATTCTTACCGCAAATCTGGATGCCTCCATTATCCAGAGCTTTGATTGGCGTATGGGGGCGTTTTTGTTGATCATGCTGCTGGTGGTGCGGCCGGTCGCGGTGTTTGTTTCGACGATTGGCACGGATTTAACATGGCAGGAGCGTCTCTTGACCGGATGGATTGCGCCGCGCGGTATTGTCGCCATTGCGGTGACCAGTTTTTTTGCTGGTGAGATGATGTTGCGTGATGTGCCGGGTGCGGAACAACTTATCCCGCTGGCGTTTGCCATGGTATTTGCGACCGTGGTCATACATGGGTTTACCATTGGTCCGCTGGCGCAATTTTTGGGACTGGCCTCGAAAACCAAGCCAGGTTTTTTGATTGTTGGGGCGTCGCCTTGGTCCGTTGCTTTGGCGGCTAAAATTAAAGCGCTAGGACGAGAGGTGACCGTTGCTGATGATAGTTGGCGCGCCCTGAGACCAGCCCGCCAAGCCAATATAGATACCTATTATGGTGAGATATTATCGGAGGTGACAGAACACCACCTGGATTTAAACCGCTATGGCTATTTGTTCGCGGTTGGGGGGAATGAAGCCCATAATGCGCTGGTGTGTACGGATCTGGCACCGGAAATGGGACGCAATGCGGTGTTTCAAATCTCCACCAGAGGCCGCGACGAGAAAGACCGCAAGGCGCTTTCCTATGCGCTTCAGGGGCGCACCCTGTTTGCCAAGGGCACGGGGCTTGATGAGTTGATCAAACGCCATTTCCAGAATTGGACTTTCCAAATCACCGAACTGACGGAAGAATATCCCCCGGAGGCGTGGCGCAAAGACAATGGGGAAGCCGATATTGTGTTGGCTGAGCGTAAGGACGGCACCATCGTGATCGCTTGCGCTGATAATCCGATTACTCTGGAAGTGGGGGATAAGCTTTTGGCCTTCGCCCCGCCAGCATCGCCCACTCAAACCAATCAGGATCAAGACCCCGCGTCCTGATTAGCGACAGGCTGTATCAAATCGAGACGCGGGCACATTTCCGCTTAACCCGCCATTAGGCGTTTCTTGCTAGGTTTTGTCCCATAAAGGCAAGCGGGCTTTGTGCAATGATGTGTCAACATAGACAGAAAGGGCGGCGGCAATCGCTGCTCAATGATTTTTGCGACCAATATGGGCGTGACTTTTTGCGTCACCGTTCGCAGCTTGCCATGCGTGCGGCCAAAGCCGATGCCGAGCTGGCTTATCGCGCACGCGGTGAATTTCTTGCCAATATGAACCATGAGCTGCGCACCCCGCTCAACGCTATCATTGGCTTTACACAAATGATCCGAGATGCCGAAGCGCTCAATCTTGATAAAGAGCAAACCAATGAATATGCGGATTATATTCTGCAATCGGCGGATTTGCTCTTGTCGCATATCAACACAATTCTGGAATTGGCAGCGGCAGAAAGTGGCGGTGCCAAATTACGGCGCAAGAAAATTGATCCGGCAGAATTACTCGAAGAGATTGCCGGACAGATGCAGGCAATGGCTGAAGCGGCCAATATCGAGTTGCAGACCAGAATTGATGAAGATTTGCCGCTCTTGCTGATAGATCCGGATATGATTGAGAAGGCTTTCCGGCATCTTATCGAAAATGCCATCCAATATTCTCCCGAGGGCCGTCACGTTGTGTTGCATGTTCGCAAGGGGGTGCGCGACAATCAGCGCCGCCGGGTCTATTTCGCGGTCGAGGATCAAGGGCCCGGTATGAGCGAAGAAGAATTGCAGCGCGTGATGCACGCTTTCGAGCAAGTGCATCAAGGGCTTGATCGCACATTTGAAGGGTCCGGTTTGGGTCTGCCTATTGCGCGTTCTTTTATTGAGCTGAATGGCGGCAGCTTCCACGTCAAAAGCCTACCGGGGCGCGGCACCATAGTGCGGTTTAGTTTCCCGGCGATCCTTGAACAGGAAACCCCCATTGAAGAACAGAGCGCGGCAGAAATATCGGCTG
>JALWRV010000234.1 GCA_027080545.1 Parvularculaceae bacterium | reverse complement strand
ATGGTTTGGCATGTCTTGAGAACTGTTCGCTGGCCGACAGCGCTACTCGATAATTGATTGCCCGGTTCCGGCCCAATCTTTTTCAAAAGCCGCCAGCCCCTTGTCGGTAAGCGGGTGATGGTAAAGTTGCTCAAAGATTTTCGGGGGAATGGTCACCACATCAGCCCCGGCCATGGCGGATTGTTTCACATGGGCGGTAGAGCGAATAGAGGCCGCTAAAATTTGCGTGGCAAATCCATAATTATCATAAATGTCGCGAATATCATGGATAAGCTCCATGCCGTCCTGCCCCAGATCATCCAACCGACCAATAAAGGGCGAAATATAGGTCGCCCCGGCTTTGGCGGCCAGCAAGGCCTGATTGGCACTGAAGCAAAGGGTCACATTGGTCTCGATATTTTCAGCCGACAGCGCGGCACAGGCCAACAGCCCTTCCGGGGTAAGAGGAATTTTAATCACCACATTTTCGGCAATGGCCCGCAACACTTTGGCTTCATGGATCATATGGTCCGCCGTGCAGGCGGCAACTTCTGCCGAAACCGGCCCCTTGATCAAGGCGCAAATCGCGCCAATGGTTTTTTTCAAATCGCGTCCCGAATGGGCGATGATCGATGGGTTGGTGGTGACGCCGTCGATCAATCCGGTGCGACTAAATTTTTTCAGCGCATCCATATCGGCTGTGTCGAGAAATATTTGCATATCGTGTTCCTGAGAATGGTTGGTATCAAATGTCGCCCTAAAGTTTTTACCCGCCCGTCTAAACCATTTGCCCGTGAAGGGAAAGGCGCGAGGCTAGAAACGCTCAAGCAAGCGTTCCAGATAGTCAATCTCTTCTTGGGAACGTCCCGGTTGTGACAGGCGGCGGCGTACTTCTTCGATCAATTCGCGGGCCCGTTCCGGGTCTGAAAAATCCGGAATAAGCGCTTCTTCTCCGGTGCGGGTAGAATAGGGCCGCCCTAGCGGGTCAACCGCTTGGCCCTTAAACCCTTCCGTGCCGGCGGCGTCTGCCTGCCCTTGGCCAGTTTGTTTTTGTCCCGCTCTGGCTTCGGCCAGCGCCCCGGCCCCTTCACGCAGGGCATTCAAGGCTTCGCCTTGGGCGGTTGTGGCCACCCCGGGATTGCCATTTTGCAAGGCTTCAGCGGCCTGCTCCATGCTTTGCCAAGCATCTTCAAAACGGTTGCGGGCTTCGCGAGCCGCTTTTTGCGCCTCTGTAGACCCAGCGCCCCCAGCGCCCAGCGCCTCCTTAAATTGGCCCAGCTGGTCGGCCAATCTCCGTTGACGTTGGGCCAATTCTTCCGGGGATGGTGTGGGGGTGCCATCGCGATTACCTCTGGCGGTGGTCCAGCTTTGATCCATCAATTCCCGTTGCTTGGCGATCATTTCCCCCATGGCCCGCATGGCCGGGTCGCCGCTGCCTTCACCATTGCCGCGTCCCTGACCGCTATTTTGGCCCCGATTCTGGCCATTGCCCGCCGATTGCCCCCCCCGTCCGGTGGAGCCGGGATCAATGCGCAAATTCTGCAACATAGTCTCCAGTTCTGAGAGAAGCTGTTGCGCGGCATTTTTAGCCCCAGACTGTGACAAATCGCGCATTTGGTCGAGAAGATCGTTAAGATCATCACCATCAAGATTTTGCGAATTTTCTCCAGCAGCGAGATCGGCTTCCCCAGAATTGGCTAGCGCTTCAATATAATTATTCATAGCCATGCGCAGCTCTTCAACCAACCGGTTAATCTCCTCATCGCTGGCGCCATTTTCCAACGCCTCGCGCAAAGCCTGTTCTGCTTCATCAAGGGCGCGGCGAGCCAAGGCCAGTTCCTTATCTTCCAACTGCAATGCCAATGGCCACAGCGCCTCTACCGTCTGGTCAATATTTTCACCCCGTCCATTCATAATCTCCCAATAGGAGGTGCGAATGAGCAAATAGTCTCGGCCATTCTCGAAAAACCGATCCGGCGCCAGGGTTAGCGCATCAAGGGCGCGGCCTGTATTGGGCCATCGGTGCGGGGCGATGGCCAATTCGGTGCGCTCATGGGCAATCGCTTGGGCCAAGGGGTTATAGAGTTTGCGTTTGGGCAGCCGTACGGATTTTGTCGAGGTGCTGGCGGATTGCCCGGCCCCATCAATGGCGTCAAGACGAATCTGCGCTTGTAATCCGGCCCAAGGAAGATCGGAAAGGTCGAGCACTTGTTTGCGCGCCCCCTCTTTACCCCTGATAGAGGCAAGCGGAATTTTCTTCACCTGGCGCGCCGCAACATCGGATATGGGGGCAAGATCGTCTGGGCGTTGCTGGTCAGGTTCCAACCGAATAATCGCCCAAGCCTGTTCAATGCCATAATCATCGCCAATTTCAGCGGTGAGTTCCAATGTGCCATTTTGGTTCGGTGTCGGTTCGGCTCGCCAAAGAATAATCGGCGGGCGATCGGGCATAATTTCTATGGGCCATTGCCAGCGCTGGCGGTTGGCCCGCAAAACCAAAGTACCGGTGCTGGTCAGAGCCGAAGAGGCGGTCAATCCGTTTTGTGCGGACTGCAATTTAATTTTGATGGTCTCGCTCGGGGTGAGCAGGCTTAATTTTGGGCGACCAAACCTATTTTTAGAAACCCCAGACAAGCGCACCTCCAGCGTGGCCCCGGCGGGGATTTGTAAAATGCTTGGCAGCTCTTCATTGCCTCTACTCTGGGCGCCTCTATTCTGGGCGCTTGGCTCATCACCGCTGATCAATATGGTTGCCGGCAAACCCGTATAGGCGGGCGGGGTGATCCATATATCCGCAGCCAAGCGCGATTGATTGGCCGCGCCGGGATGAAAGGCAGTGTAGAAAAGCGGGCCCAATTGTTGGCGATTAAGAAAAAGCGCCAACCCCAGCACCAATAATATGCCATAGCGCAGGGCAAACGGATCCCGGGCATCAATGGTGGCGTGGGGCTTATCAAGGCGTGCCCGCCGCGCCGCTTTGCCCATCGCCCGTAAATGCTGTTGCCATAAGGGGTTTTGGCTGTTTGCGTTGGCAAAAGGTTTATCCTCTAACGCCTCCAGCGCATGATGGCGCACTTTGCCGTCCTGTTGTAGGCGCGCATTGGCGGCCTCGGCACTGGGCCAATGTAAATCGTGCAGATTGCGCACCAGAAAAAAGGTTAACGCCCCGGCAAAAGCACCGAGCAAAATATAATGGGTCAGCCAAGGCAATAGCGACCAGAAATTAATCAGGCTGAGAAAAATAAAAAGGGCCATGACCCCCAAGGCCGGCAGCAGCCGAGGCCATAAATCTTCGATAAACAAAACAAGCCGCCCACGCGCCTGCAGCCGCCGCAAACGGCGTTCCAGTTTAGAGGGCAGTGGGGTGTGGTCCTGTTGGTTCATGCCATTGGTTTTAGGCCATCGCCTGACAAAGGTCGATAAAGAGACGGGGAAAAACCGATGCCGTTAACCATTCTTAACACAAGCCTTGAAGAATTTACCCACAATTGGTCGAATAAACGGCGTGGCTCTTGCACTGTCGGTTAAGAGTTCGTTAACATGCACTTATGAAAAGGAAATGGTGGGACGATATGGCGGGTGAGGAGATCGGCGCGGCTACACAGGCCGCGACCCTATCAGCAGGCACAATATCGGGTGGCACAATATCAGGTGGCACAATATCAGGTAGCACTCTATCGAGTGGCATTGACGGTACTGCCGGTCAAAGCGTTAACCCTGCCGCCGAGGCAACCACCATTAACCAAGGGTCCGGTTTTACCGCCCGTTGGAAACGTATCCACATCTTTGCCAAAAACGCTCGAACCATTCATTGGCAGGTGGCGCTCGCTATCCTGTTCGTAGTGTTTTACAATGTGCTCGGGGTTCTCGACATTGTCTCCACCACCATTGGCTTGCGGGGATTGGCAACCGAGGCCAATCCGCTGGTGCGCAGCCTGATGGACAATTTCTCCCATGGCTGGATCTATACCAAGCTAGCGCTGCAATTCATTGTCACCGCCATGTTGCTATGGTTTCCCCATCGTTTGGTGCTGGGCATATTTGCCCTGCCGATGGCATTTATGGGCTATGTGGTGGTCAATAATTTACAAATTGTCGGCATGATCTAGCGCCGGGTACCGGCTTTTTAAAAAATCCCTACACAGATGATTGTGTTATCATGGCTTCCGGTTCTTCACCCGGTTTCTTCAGCGGTGTTTTCTTGCCACAGCCGCTAAGAGACAGGCTAAAGGCGATGATGAGGAAAAGGGCGATGATGTGTTTCATAGAATATTCCTTTTCATTATGACTGGTCTGACCCAAGTGCTGGTAATAATTATAGCAGCTTTTTCTGCCATCGGGTGATTTGTTCTTGCACATTTTGTGGGGCCGTGCCGCCATAAGATGTGCGGGCGTTCAGAGATGATTTCGGATCAAGGGCTTTGCGAATAGTCGCCCCAAGGCGTTTGTCGATTTTCTTCATATCCGCCACGGGTAATGCTTTTAATAGGCACCCCCGCTTTTCGGCCAAGGCGACCAATTGGCCCGTGATGGTGTGGGCCTGACGAAACGGAATATCATAATCGCGGACCAATATATCCGCCAAATCCGTGGCGGTGGCATGATCGGCATCGGCGGCTTTGGCCATCATCGCCTTATTGACCTGCATTTGTTGCACCATGCCGGTCATGGCCGCAAGGCTGAGCAGGCTATCATCATAGGTGGCAAAAAAGGCCCGCTTGTCTTCTTGCATATCTTTGGCATAGGCCAGCGGCAACGCCTTCATCATCACCAACAAGGATTGCAAGCAAGCGAAACTACCGGCAGCCTTGGCGCGCACCAGTTCAGCGGCATCGGGATTGCGTTTCTGGGGCATAATCGACGAGCCGGTGGTGAAACGATCCGGTAGGCGGATGAAGCGAAATTGTGGGGAGGACCATAAAATAAGCTCCTCGGCCAATCGTGATAGATGAACCGCCTTGATGGCCAAGGCAGCGGCAATCTCCATAACAAAATCGCGCGATGAAACGGCGTCGAGGGAATTGCCCATAGGGGCCGCAAAGCCGAGTTTGCGGGCGGTCATTTTCCGGTCGATGGGAAAACCAGTGCCCGCCAGTGCCGCCGCGCCGAGGGGACATTCATTGAGCCGGTCGCGCGCATCTTGCATGCGCGCCTTGTCCCGCTCAAACATTTCCACATAGGCCAATAGATGATGGCCAAAGCTTATGGGTTGGGCCGTCTGCAAATGGGTGAAGCCGGGCATCAGGCTGTCTGTATGGTGTTGGGCTTGTTGCAACAGGGCGTGTTGCAGCGCGTTCAACTGGTCAATGATGCTCGTACAAGCACGACGACAATAGAGACGAAAATCGGTTGCCACTTGGTCATTGCGTGAGCGGGCCGTATGCAAGCGACCGGCCGCGTCGCCAATAATCGCATGAAGGCGCGCTTCAATATTCATGTGA
>JALWRV010000233.1 GCA_027080545.1 Parvularculaceae bacterium | reverse complement strand
GCCTTGAAAAATGGTTTGGAAACGCAGGCTCGTCAAACTTTAGGGGCGCGTGTTTCAGCCCCTGAAACCGATGACGACCTGCCGGACATTGAGCTGTCCTCCCCCCTCTCCAAATCAGCCACAGCCCCTACTTTGCCAAAAGTCTCAGACGGGGAATGAGGCTCTTGGGGGGCCGCTCCAATACAAAACATATAGCCCAACACTCAAGACGCCCAGCGCACCCAGTTGATGCGCCAACCCCAAAGCGAGGGGCACTGCACTCACCAATGTCCATATGCCCAGCAGTAATTGGGCCGCCACCGCCATCAAAATCCAACCAGCGCGCCGCGAAAATATTTTTCCTAAACCACGCGCCCGCCACCACATATAAAGAGCATAAAGCCCGACCCCATATGCGAGCATCCGGTGATTAAACTGCACAGCCGCCATGGTTTCAAATAAATCTTGGAAGCGTGCCGGCCTATTGAAATAGCCCTCAGGGAAAAACTGGCCATCCATCAATGGCCATGAATTATAGGTCGACCCCGCGCGCAGACCGGCGACCAACGCACCTAAGATAATTTGTAAAGCCACGAGGGCCAGAAACCCTTTAACGAGCGGTCGAAATCTATCTGTGCCTGCCGCTCTTTGGGGGTCGCGCGATAGGCTTAAATTAAACGCCATCCACATGAGCGCACCATAAAATATAAAGGCCAAGGACAGATGCGCAGCAAGCCGATATTGGCTTACATCCACCCGCTCGCTGAGGCCGCTTTTGACCATCAGCCACCCCATCAAGCCCTGTCCCATCAGTAACAAAAACCCGCCGATCAGTTTTAACTTTAGCGCTTTTCCTTTCAGCGCGCCGCGCCCCCAAAATATCAGCAAAGGTATAAAATAAGCCAACCCAATAAAGCGACCCAAATTACGATGGCTCCATTCCCACCAATAGATGCTCTTGAAATCAGCGAGGGTCATGCCCTTATTGACCAGCTCATATTCAGGTATTTGCTGGTAAAGGGTAAATTCTTGTTGCCACTTTTCTTCGCTCATGGGGGGAAGTGCGCCCATCAACAAATCCCACTGGGTGATAGACAGGCCGGAATCGGTAAGCCGTGTAGCCCCGCCCACACTGACCATCAACGCGACCAAAGCCGCCATGGCATAGAGCCAAATGGCAATGGCCCGCGCAGCCCCTTGATCGCGCGCGCCATAATGCCCCAAAGGAGCCTGATCTTGTGTGTGAAAATTTAGCCGGTCCTGCTTGATACCCATCTTAAATTTGCCCATATCCGCTTATATACTGCCCTAAGACGAACCATCATCTTCGTCCAGAAGGCCATCAACCTATTGCCTATTTAGAGGATTTTGTGCAGCCAAGAATAAAAAAAATGATCGGCATTATTTTATTTTTGCCGGCCCTGTTGATCTATTTCGGATTGGTAGTGACGATTTCTGATTATGTGCCTCGTAATCTGCTGGTGCAACTCGTCTTCTACATTATCGCCGGCACTATATGGGCATTTCCGTTAAAGCCGCTCATTATGTGGATGAACAAACAGCCTGAAGATAATCAGAGCGAGGAATAGTCATAATTCTGCACAAAAAAGCCACCAACCTCATGCTGGTTGGCGGCTTTTTTCCTGATTATTTATCCTGTTTTGGATGATTATTCGATTTTGGCGCGTCATTACCCCGTTGGGGAGGCGGATATTTCGGTCCCTTTGGTTTTGGGGATTGTGGTTTTGGCGGCTGGGGCTGAGGCCTTGGTTCCGTGCGCGTCACCGGCTTTGGTGTCGGGCGCGTGTTTGGTACGTAAGGCTGATCCGAGGGACGCGGATCCGAAGGCGGCACATAAGGCTTACCATCGGTGACGGGCTTGCCCCCATTGGTGCGACCGCCGGGGCGTGGCAAATCGATTTCACTATTGGGTAATTTCGGGCGATCTTTACCGCCTACCCCATAATCCGGCTTCCCATCGCTGCGTTTAGGCTCCACATAGCCAGTGCGGGTGGTATCACCCCCGGAGTCGCCTGTATCGCCCCCGCCCGTGGTTGGGGGGTTAGGGTTGCTAGGATGGTTGGGATGGCCATAGCCACTATAGCCGGAGCCATAGCCCCCATAACCATAGCCGGAATAGCCCGGTTGACGCCATGGAGCGTAGGTATAGCGCCGCCCATGGGGGCCATAATAATAGCCATGATAGGGCTGCCAATAGCCATACATGCCATAGAAGGTGAACGAGGATTGCGCCCGATAGGCGGATTCACGCTCTGCCCAACGGCTGACATCGGCAAAACATTGATCCGCGGCAGTGGAGCAATCATCCTGACAGACCAAGCGTCCCTGCTCGATGGAATATGATTGGCATTGCGTATAGCAGATGCCAGCCTGCTGGTCGCAGGAATCATAGGCCTCGGCATAACGGTCCGGTAGGGTCGGGTAGGTTTCACAAGCCATCAACGCAAGGGCCGTGACGCCGAAACCAACAATCAATCGGGTTTGGGTGATAATTTTTTGCATTTTTTTCTCCCGGCCAACCGGTCCAATTAACCTTGAATTGGTGGCAATGGTAAATTATGTGGCCGCCGGGCTCTGCCCGAAAGCGCCTCGTCTCCTAGGAGACTATAAATCATTCGGGGCAAAAAAAGGGCAAAATAATCAAAAAAACTGGCGTGAACCTGATCGCTCTAGGCTTCGCATAGGCACAACAATCCGAGCGGCCACGAGGACAGGCGGAAATAGGGCAAAAATAGAGAATCTCAGGGGCTTAATCGTCGCTTGGTTCAATCACCTGACGGCCATTATATGTACCATCTTTCAGGTCAATATGGTGATTACGGCGCAGATTACCGGACTTTTTGTCCTCAATATAGGATGGGTTGCCCAGCCGATCATGGGCGCGGCGCATGCCGCGTTTGGACGGGGTGGTTTTTCGTTTAGGGACAGCCATTTTACATCTTCTCCGGGCCGCTAAAAGGGCGGTGTTAGGGATCGCGAAGGCGCGGGATAGCCCAATCATCAGGTCTTGGCAAGCGCTTTTACAGCGGAGCCCCCAACCCTTAACCGATCTGCCCCTGATGGTTAATGCCATTGCTTCAAATTGAACGATCCGACTTCAGTGAAGCGCAATTTATTGCCGCTATATCAAGCCCGTAGCGTATGGAGGGTTTATGAAGTTGCGTACTCCCCTATTAATGGGGCTCATTATTGGATACGGGCTGAGTGTGCAAATCGCACCGGCTCAAGCGGCAGATCAGGACAAGGAGACGGTGGTAGCCCCCGTGCTGTCTATAGGACAATGGCACGGGTTGGGGCCAGAACAGCGCCAAATGGTCGATTTACTGGCCAAGGACTTTTACGAAAACGAATTTTCCCCGCGCCAACGAATCAATGTCGCCGATGCCACGGCCGACACCTATCGTCGCGCTAACGACCATGAGCGGGCCCATATGCGGGATCAGCGGCGTATTTTTTGGCAGAATCTAACGGCCGATCAACGGGCCATGCTCAGCCATGCTACCAGCCCGAGCTACGACCATCTGACGGAAAGCCAAAAGGCCCCCTTTCGCGCTTATGCGCTCGGCAAGCTAGACGTGCAGCCGAGGCAACATAGCGCCCTGATCAATGATGATTCGATTTAAGGGCCGAGTGTCACCTACACCAAGCGTGATCGATTCAAGGCCGCCTCAATGAAAGACGCAAAAAGCGGATGGGGGTCGAAGGGTCTGGATTTCAGTTCCGGGTGAAATTGTACCCCCACGAACCATGGGTGATCCGGGATCTCCATGATCTCAGGCAATTTGCCATCCGGTGATGTGCCGGAAAATACCACGCCTTGTTCTGCAAAGCGCTCGGCCCATTCCATATTGACCTCAAAACGGTGGCGGTGGCGTTCAGAAATATCTTCGGTTCCATAAATGGAATGAACCAGCGTGCCCTTTTTTAGTTTGGCCTTATAGGCCCCAAGACGCATGGTGCCACCAAGATCGCTGGCTTCATCCCGTTGTATTTTTTCATTGCCTTGTTGCCATTCCCGCATCAACCCGACAATATGAGTACCACCCTCTTCAATTTCACTCGAATTGGCATCGGTTTGACCTAGAAGATTGCGCGCCGCTTCGATGATCGCCATTTGCATTCCGTAACAAATGTCGAAAAAAGGTACCTGTCGGGTACGCGCAAAGTGGGCAGCGCGCACTTTGCCTTCGGCCCCACGCTCGCCAAACCCGCCGGGCACCAAAATACCATGCACCCCTTCCAAGCGCGACGAAGCAACATCCTCACTGTCAAAAATAGCCGAGTCGATCCATTCGATCTGAACCCGTACGTTATTAGCAATGCCCCCATGCACTAAAGCCTCAATCAGGGATTTATAGGCATCTTTCAACACCACATATTTACCGACAATGGCAATTTTTACTTCCCCGTCCGGGGCGGTGATGCGGCGGATAATATCCCGCCAGCGATCAAGTGATGGTTCTGGGGCATTTTCGATACCAAAAGCGCGCAGCACTTCGCCATCGAAGCCTTCCCCATGATAGGCCAAGGGCACCTCATAAATGGTGCGGCAATCCATCGCCTCGATCACTGCCGATGAGCGAACATTACAAAATAGTGCAATTTTCCGACGTTCTGATTCCGGTATTGGCCGATCCGAACGCACCAAGAGAATGTCCGGCTGTATCCCGATGGAGCGCAATTCCTTGACCGAGTGTTGGGTCGGTTTGGTTTTCATTTCTCCAGCCGACGGAATATAGGGCATCAAGGTGAGGTGAACAAAAATCGCCTGCCCCCGGGGGAGCTCATTACGCAATTGGCGAATGGCTTCAAAAAATGGCAATCCTTCTATATCGCCAACGGTGCCGCCAATTTCGCATAAAACAAAATCAGCCCCACCATTATCCGACAAGATAAATTCTTTGATCGCATCGGTAACATGGGGGATGACTTGCACGGTAGCACCAAGATAGTCCCCACGGCGTTCTTTCTCGATGATGGTCGAATAGACCTGTCCGGTGGTGACATTATCGCCTTTGGTGGCATTGACCCCCGTAAAGCGCTCATAATGGCCCAGATCAAGATCGGTTTCAGCGCCGTCATCGGTGACAAAGACTTCCCCGTGCTGATAGGGCGACATGGTACCCGGATCGACATTGAGATAGGGGTCGAGTTTACGCAGACGCACCTTGTAGCCGCGCGCCTGCAAGAGCGCACCAAGAGCGGCGGAAGCGATGCCTTTTCCGAGAGAAGAAACCACGCCGCCAGTAATGAAAATATAACGGGCCATGGGCGTTCCTCTTAGGCCGCTTCTGCTCGCCGTCCAAGGGCGTTTTCTCCCGAACGGCGATATATTTTCGCCCTTAAAGGTAAGCTATTCGCCATCACCATTATTTTGTGGCTGATCGGCACCAGCATCGGGATTTTCATTGTCTGCAGGGGGGGCTGAACCATCGGGT
>JALWRV010000232.1 GCA_027080545.1 Parvularculaceae bacterium | reverse complement strand
TCCGGGTGGCGGGGGCGTTTGCTTTCGCGATTATCTATAATGGTAGCCATGCCCCAGCCTGTAGCATGGCCGCGCCCCCTTTGGGTAGGGTCGAGGCGGCAAATTTACCACTGGCAGGGTAAAATTTTTGACCTATTAGCGACTTGCCCTACAGCAATCTGGAAATCGTGTTGATCACTTTTTCTATGGGCAAATCAATAATATCGCCATCCTGTGGCTCGCCGAGGGCAACGGAAATCGCCTCCCACGCATCCGGAGCTTCCACATAGGGGGTATCGCCAATCTTGGCCATACGCTGACCACTGGCCGAAAATTCGGCAACCGCGCCAGACCCCATGAGCCGCATCCAGCGCCATGTATCCCGATGCATATCCCCATTAATATAGAGGAACCAACGGCTGTCATTTTCAAAACTGTCCACATCGAAATAGACGGTACGATTGTCGCCCGTATCCGCCAGACAAATCACCCCATGCTCATGCTCGTAAAACAAGGGCTGATGGGTCATTTTCAGATAGACCGCTTCGCCAACACCTGCCTGCAAATCGGCCTTGGCCTCGCGGCGGGCTCTGGTTTGACGCACATAGGCATCGCGAATGGCACGTCGGTTCACATACCAAGCGCCCAAAAGAAACAGGGCCGTGGTCACCCCGAAGGTGCCGGCAACGCTCGCCATATTGACGAAGTCAGAGGTGTAATAGACAAATGAAAGAAGAATCGGGCCGATAATCGCTGCGGCAACAGCTGCCGGTTGGCGAAAGCCCATAAGGTTTTCGCGGGTGAAAGCGACGAAACTCTCCGAAAACGCAGCTTCTTCACGCAAGCGTTTTTGGATTGATTGTGGCAGATCAATTTCAGCGATAGTCAACATTGACGCGATTTTCCCATTTGTTTCACATGAGCATATTCTCACAAACTTCCTTGCGTCCGGTTAATCAGAACGGGAAAATTTCATCTAAAACTAGAATTATTCAAAAAAAGGACCTCCGAAGATGCCCTTCTGTTTCAAATTGACGCACCCGCGCTCGACTAGGCAGCAACCCCTTCAAAGGTTGATTGCCCGAATGCGCCTAGTTGGACGGATCCGTTAAGATTATCCCCGGCCTTTTCACCCTCAAAGGAAAGTGTCAGCGGCATGGGTTTGGAAACATTGACATCCCACAAAACTGACTCCCCCTCCACACGGCCATTTTCAACTGTGGCGCTTTCCCCTTGGGCGGTCATGGTGCCGGTAACGGCTTCGCCGTCCTGGGTCAGCTCCAAAACCCCTTCTTGTTTGCCCATGGGGGTGTTGATGGTGATATTCCATTTTCCGGTAAAGCTCATCGTCTATCTCCTGCTTGATGGTTGGCTTTGGCCATAGGAGATAGTCATTCGCGCGGCAAATGTCCAATTATCCATGCAGTATGGGCAATAATGGCTATATATGAACCGCTCGGCCATAGGCTTCGAGCACGCTCTCATGCATCATCTCCGACAGGGTTGGGTGGGCGAAAATGGTATGCATGAAATCTTCCTCCGTGGCCTCCATGCCCTTGCCCAGCACATAGCCTTGGATCAGCTCCGTTACTTCAGCGCCGATCATATGGGCCCCCAGTAATTCGCCGGTTTTGGCATCAAAAATGGTTTTGACCAGCCCCTCTGCTTCGCCCAGAGCAATCGCCTTACCATTCCCGATAAAGGGAAAGCGCCCTATCTTGACCTTCAGCCCCTGCTCCTTGGCGGCTTGTTCTGTAAGCCCCACCGAGGCAATTTGTGGGTGGGAATAGGTGCACCCCGGTATCAGGCTGACATCCATGGGGTGGACCGATTTGCCGACAATTTTTTCTACGCACAAAACCCCTTCATGGGAAGCCTTATGGGCGAGCCATGGGGGGGCAACCAGATCACCAATGGCATAGACCCCAGCCACATTGGTGCGACAATATTCATCAATCACCACATGGCCCCGATCGGTTGTGACCCCGACCTCTTCTAGCCCTAGCCCGTCCGAATTGCCGACAATCCCGATCGCTACAATCACCCGTTCGGCCTCAACCGTTTGGCTTTTGCCCTCTTTGGTTTTGATGGTCGCCCGGGCGATGGCGCCGGATTTATCGATTTTTTCCACAGTGGCGCCAGTGAGTAATGTCATACCCTGTTGGGTAAATTGTTTGGCCGCCAATTTAGAGATTTCCCGATCCTCTACAGGCAAAATCGTGTCGAGCATTTCAACCACGGTCACCTCGGCCCCCAAGGTACGATAAAAGCTGGCAAATTCGATACCTATGGCTCCGGAGCCTACCACTAAAAGCGATTTAGGCATTACATCTGGGGTCATGGCTTCTTTGGCCGTCCAGATAAATTTGCCATCTGGTTCTAGCCCCGCCGCAGGCACAGTGCGGGCCCGCGCCCCCGTGGCTAAAATAATATGCTTGGCCTTGATCTCGGTCTTGGTTTTGCCGTCTTCGACGATCACGAATGGCGCTTGGCCGGCCGCGCTTTTTGCCAGTCGAGCGCTACCCATAACAATGTCCACCTTGTTCTTTTTCATCAAAAACCCAACGCCTTTGGAAAGCTGCCCTGCCACATCCCGCGAGCGCTTGATCACCTTTTTTATATCAAAACCGGTCTTGTCGATTTTAAGCCCAAAGGCTTCCCCATGCTTGGCCAAGCGCAGCACTTCCGCCGAGCGTAACAGGGCCTTGGTGGGAATACAGCCCCAATTGAGGCAAACCCCGCCCAAGGCGTCGCGTTCAACAATGATGGTTTTCAACCCCAGCTGAGCCGCCCGAATAGCCGCCACATAGCCCCCGGGGCCCGCCCCGATTATCAGCACATCACAGGATTTGGTCATGGGTGATCCTCTTAAAATTGCAGGTTTGAAGTGGATGTCTCACGTCTTGAAATAGATGGCAAGCAAAGTCGAGCGCGGCGCCAAAAGCCTGAAAGGTCCTTGATACGAGCTCTGAAATGCGCCTAAACTGCCTTTATGAAAGTTATAGTCAGTGAAAATCAGCCTCAAAACGCCCCCCAAAATGATCTTCTGGCCTTTGGCGGGTGGTGGTTTTTACGCTGATTTTCGATCATGGATATGAATTGACGCTCCCAACCCCGCCCGTGGCGGGGTTTGTCATTTGGCCCCCTTTTAGGAAACATGCCATGGCCTATAAAACAGATTTAGAGATAGAGACGCTACTTACCCGCTTTAGCGATACCACCCTGCCCAAAGACGCGTGGACCCATGGGGCCCATTTTGCCGTGGCTCTGGCACTGTTGCGAAAATATGGCGCGCAGACCTTCAAACGCATGCCTCCCATGATCCGACGCTATAATGAAGCCACCGGCGTGCCCAATTCTGACAGTGATGGCTACCATGAAACCATCACCATGGCCTCCCTTCGGGTGGCACAACATTTTCTCGATAGTGCCGAAAAAGACGCCCCTCTCGCCCCCATTGTCACGCGCCTGCTGGCAAGCCCTTATGGTCGCGCTGACTGGCTGTTTCGCCATTGGCGCAAGCAAACTATTTTCACCCCCAAAGCGCGCCACCAATGGGTAGAGCCAGATATTGCCCCTTTGCCCTTTTAGCCTTGCTACCCATTATATTTAAGCACTCTTGCCCACACTTTTGCGCAGGCTTGGTATTTCCCCATACCAATCCTTATAGGCACGGGTAAAAGCGCTTTGATCACTATAGCCAAGGGCCATAGCGATTTCGGTTAAGTTTTTCCGGCCTTCCTGCAAATAAAATTCAACATTTTCCTGCCGAACCTTTTGTAAGAGTTGCCGAAAAGAAGTGCCCTCTTGCGCGAGGCGCCGTGAAAGTTTTTGCGGCGACACACCAATGGCCTCAGCCACGATAGGCAGGCTAACGGGCCGGGTTGCAAGAAAATGATTGATCGTTTGACGCACCTTATTTTCAAATAAATGATGGTTCTCGAGTTGCTCCAAATCTCGGCTTAATCTTGCTTCCAATATTTTGAGCAATTCAGGATTGGCTTGCGGGAGTTTTATGTGAAACAAATCCGCTTCTGCGGTTAGGCAATCTTCCGGTTGATCATATAATATCTCACAACCAAAATATTCCGCACAAAGATCGGTTCCCTTGGGCGGACCATGGCGAAAACTAACACTCACCACTTTTTCGCGATATTGCCAGAGTAGCCAGCGGGAAATAGAAACATAAGCCGTATAGACCGCTTCGGTTACAATGCGTAATCGCTCCGCATCCTCAATATAGGGCTTCCAATAAACTTTGGCATATTTATCATCTATCGCAAAACTTATCTGACCAAACTCTTGGGTGAGTTTTTGATATTTCCGACTCAGCTCCATAATATGACAAAGGCTATTGCAGGAGATATAGGCATAACCCAGCGCTTGAAAAGTTTCCGGACGAAATGTGCGCCCCGCCAATAGGCCGATTGAGCCGATCCCCGTTTCTCGTTCGGCATAGCTCAGCATGTCCAAAACGTCATCACAGGCAAAGCGCCTAACGGGGTTGTTTAATATGTCATTTTCACAATTTAAAATGTCAAGCATGGTTTGGCGTTCTGCGCCAATATCCAGACAGGTTGCAAAATAGCCAAACACATAGGGAGCTGATGCTGTCGCCAAGGGCGGGCTGTGCGGCGCACCATAAGACTCTGATATTTTTTGCGTTTTTGGCATTTTTGAAATTCTGTTCGTTCTGCAAAGTTGCAATAGATAAGGCCAATATTGGTTTTTCGTCAAATCTGTCTGTGATGAAAATTGTCAATTTTGAATGATCAATAATGTCAAGCAAAAGACGCCCAATAGGCCTATCGCTTGCCTTGTGGGCGCTGATTATCTCCACACATATCTCCGATTGGCGTTCACACCTATCGCACTTTTGGTAGGTGACTTTCATCAACCCATGAACCAAGGGGGAGATACCCATGCAACACTGCTTAAAACAAATTCATTTTTCAAAACGCTTAGCCACATTCGCATTCACTGTAACCGCGACCATGATATTTATTATGGCGACACCATCAGCTCAGGCTCAGCAAACACAAAATTGCTTGTTCGATACGGATGGCAATGGTGTGCCCAGTGCTGGTGACACCACACAAGGAGCTGGATCAACAGGCAGTAATGTCTTGAACATTGCTTGCGGGTCCGGTGCCACTGCAACGGGTGCTGGTCCCGGTTCGAATATTGCCTTTGGTTATCTTGCCAATGCCAATGGCATCAGCAGTTGGAACGTAGTTTTCGGCGGCGATGCCAGCAATGCCTCTGGCGATAATTCGCGCAATGTATCCGTCGGTTGGCGCGCAGACTCCTATGGGGATAATAGCGGCAATGTGGCCACCGGTTCCGGGGCCGTTGCCTTTGGTAATGATAGTTTCAATGTTGCCACCGGGCGGCTTAGCAATGCTTCCGGTGATAATAGTTCAAATATAGCCACCGGGCTTGGCGCTAACGCTTCCGGGGCGGGCAGTTCTAACATCGCCGACGGTAATGGCGCCAATGCG
>JALWRV010000231.1 GCA_027080545.1 Parvularculaceae bacterium | reverse complement strand
GACCGCTCTGCCTCTTCTCTCGCTCAGCGATTTATGCTTTTTTCTAGCCTCACTTGGGCAGGCTAGCCACCAATTCTATCGGGGAAAAACAACGTGACCAACCTTATCCCGCTCGCTATTCCGGCGGTAAAAAAGCTTCAGCCCAAGCGGTTTGGGGATGAGCGCGGCTGGTTTTCGGAAACCTTCCGGGCAGAATGGTTCACATCGTTTGGTATTGAGTTTGTGCAGGAAAATCATTCAAAGTCACAAAAAAAAGGCACTTTGCGCGGACTACATTTCCAAACCGGCCCGTCAACTCAAGCCAAATTGGTGCGTTGTGTTGCCGGACGCTTACTCGATATAGTCGTCGACATTCGACATGGCTCCCCCAGCTTTGGTCAATATGTTACAGAAGAGCTAAGCGCGGAGAATGGCACCCAACTTTTAGTGCCTCATGGCTTCGCTCATGGTTTTATTACGCTCACCGATGAATGTGAAATTGTCTATAAGGTTGACCAGCATTATGATTGCACACGCGACAAAGGGCTAACCTATGATGATCCCGATATTGCCATTGATTGGCCTAAAAATGCTTGGTCCGAAGATGGCCCTGTTCTGTCCGATAAGGATAGAAATAATCCACGCCTTTCGGAATTGCCGGAGTATTTTTCCTATGACCCGAATAATCCTGATGGCGCGATTTGCCATGATGTAAAAGTCGGAGTAACCCTTGAATGAAATATTTAGTCACTGGTGGAGCCGGCTTCATCGGCTCTGCGGTTATCCGCCGCCTTATTACACAAACAGATCATGAAGTTTGCAATGTTGATGCCCTGACCTATGCGGGCAATCTTGCCTCTCTTGATGAGGTTGCCGAGAGTTCGCGCTATAAATTTGTGCAGGCCGATATTTGTGATCGTGAAAGAATGGAGCAGGTGTTTGCGGATTTTAGCCCGGATCGGGTTTTACATCTGGCCGCTGAAAGCCATGTGGATCGCTCCATAGATGGTCCGGCGAGTTTCATGGAAACCAATATTATCGGTACCTATATCATGCTGGAAGTCGCACGCGATTATTGGCGTGGCCTTGATGAGGCTGGCAAAAAGAGCTTTCGCTTCCAGCATATCTCAACCGATGAGGTTTTTGGCACGCTTGGGCCTGAAGGCCTGTTTCGCGAAGACACGCCCTATGCGCCCAACTCCCCCTATTCCGCCAGCAAAGCATCATCTGACCATCTGGTGCGGGCCTGGCGCGAAACTTATGGCCTGCCGACCTTGATGACCAATTGCTCCAATAATTACGGAGCCTATCAGTTTCCGGAAAAACTGATCCCCCTGATGATTATCAACTGCCTTGAGGGCAAGCCATTGCCGATTTATGGCAAGGGCGATCAGATTCGCGACTGGCTCGATGTGGATGACCATGCAAGAGCGCTCATTCTGGTTAGTGAAAAAGCCGCGCCAGGCACGAGCTATAATATAGGCGGCAATGAAGAGCGGACCAATTTGCAAGTCGTGCATAAAATTTGCGATTTAATGGACGAATTATCACCAGCCTCTCCAAAGCGCCCCCATCGCGACCTCATCACATATGTTACAGATCGCCCGGGCCATGATGCCCGCTATGCGATTGATGCCTCTTTGATAAAAAAGGATTTAGGGTGGGAACCCTCCATCACCTTCGAGCAAGGCTTGCGCGATACAGCGATTTGGTATCTGGAGAACAGAGACTGGTGGCAAGCCATTCGCGATGGTTCCTATCAGGGTCAGCGTTTAGGGACGGCGGTATAACAAATGATGAAAGCTCTCATCACCGGAGCCAATGGACAGGTTGGTGAAGCCCTCACCCGCCTTGCCCCGTCTCATAATATTCAGGGCTTCGCCACCAATTCGGAGATTTTGGATATTACGGACGGGCTTCGGGTCGCGCAAATCATGCGACAGGTCGAACCGGATATCGTCATCAATGCCGCCGCTTACACGGCCGTTGATCTGGCAGAGAAAGAAAAAGATCGCGCCTTGGCGGTCAATTGCGAAGGACCACGCCATCTGGCTCGCGCCTGTGCCATGCAAAATATTCCACTTTTGCATATCTCCACCGATTATATTTTTGCCGGCAATGGCACTTCCCCTTTCAAGGAAACGGATGACCCGGCCCCGCAAAATGTCTATGGGGAAACCAAGCTTGCAGGAGAGCGCGCCATTCGTGCGGTGCTGCCGCATCATATTATTTTACGCACCGCTTGGGTTTATTCCTTAACTGGCAAAAATTTCTTAAAAACCATGCTACGCCTTGGGTTTGACAAAGGGGCTGTCAGCGTTGTCGATGATCAGCATGGCACGCCCAGCTTTGCCGATGACATCGCTGAGGCGCTATTGCTCATTGCTAATAAAATTTCAACCGATAGCAAGCCCGCCTATGGCACCTATCACTATACCGGCGCCGGGCGCACTACATGGCATGGCTTTGCCCGCGAAATTTTTGCCATGGTCCAACAAGAGACAGGAAAAGAAATAACACTTACCCCGACCACCAGCGATGCCTTTCCCACCCCTGCCCGGCGCCCTGCCTGGTCGGTCTTGAATTGCCAAAAAATTGAAAAAACCTTCGCTATAACCCCAAAAAATTGGCAAGATCGCGTGAGGTTCGTCACCAAAATATTGCTTGAACAACAAAGCACCCACACTGAAAAGGGAATCTCCTAAAATGAAGGGCATTATTCTCGCTGGCGGATCCGGCACACGCCTCCATCCCCTCACCCTAACCACCTCAAAACAGCTCTTGCCGATTTACGACAAGCCGATGATTTATTATCCGCTTTCAACCCTCATGCTGGCGGGCATTTCCGAAATTCTGATTATCACCACGCCTCACGAACAAGACCGTTTCAAGGAATTACTGGGCGATGGCAACCAATGGGGACTAAAATTTTCTTATGTTGTGCAACCCTCCCCGGATGGATTGGCACAAGCCTTCATCCTCGGTGAGGATTTCATTGGCGATGATAGTGTTTGTCTTGTTCTCGGAGACAATATTTTCTACGGCCACGGGCTTCAAGAGCAATTAAAAAGCGCTGCACAAATAAAATCAGGCGCTTGCGTTTTTGCCTATCAGGTCCGTGACCCTGAGCGCTATGGGGTTGTTGCCTTTGACGAAAAAGGTGTTGCCACCTCGATTGAAGAAAAGCCCAAAACCCCAAAGTCCAACTGGGCGGTAACGGGGCTTTATTTTTACGATAATTCTGTCATTGAGGCTGCCAAATCAATCAGGCCATCCCCACGCGGCGAGCTGGAAATTACCGATCTTAATCGGGTTTATCTGGAGGCCGGTAATTTACAAGTTGAATGTATGGGCCGTGGCTATGCCTGGCTTGATACCGGCACCCATGCTTCGCTTTTGCAAGCCAGCAATTTCATTCAGACCTTAGAACAGCGCCAAGGCATGCGCATTTCAGCGCCGGAAGAAATTGCCTGGCGTGAAGGGTTTATCACCGACCAGCAATTACGCGCGCTCGCTGCCCCTTTGCGCAAAAGCGGCTATGGGGACTATCTTCTATCGCTCTTATCATAGAAGGCGACATCAAGCCCCAAATCGCGCGCTGTCAATTTCCCCGCTACCTGTAATAATCCATAAGCGGTTAATTGTTGTTGCTGGCGCGCATTTACCAATGAGACCCGCGCATTGAACAGGGCTTCTTCAGCAACCAGCACATCCAATGACGAAATGACCCCGAGACGGTTTTCTTCGCTGGCACTGGCATAGGCCATACTAGCAGCCCGAAGGCCACGCTCAGCGGCCAGCACAGCCGCCTCTGCAGCCTCATGGCGCAACCATGCCTGTATCGCCGCTTCACGCACCTGGCGCTCGCCTGACAACACACGCTGATGAGCGGCTCTGGCCTTGGCCTTGGCCTGCCTAATGGCAGCAAACTCGGCCCCACCTTGATAAAGGGGAATGGTCAGTTCTGCGCTCAACGTGCCGCTGGTGGATTGATCCCCCTGAATAAAGCTATCCCGTGCATAACCATAGGTCGCCTTGGCTGAAAGCGAGGGCCCCCGTGCGCCTTCAGCGATTTTCACCTCCAACCATGCCGCTTCTTCTAATCGCCGCGCCGCTTTTAACTGCGGGTTGTGAGAAAGCGCCAGATCGATAAATCCCGCTTGATCAAATGAGAGAGGTGGCAAGGGAGGGTGCTTTTCCAAACTAGCGGGGGGCTGCCCAATAATACGCTCAAACTGCGCCCGCGCCACCGCCAGATTTGCTTGCCCGTTAATCCGTGCTGCCTCAGCACGGGCCAAGCCCGCATCAATACGCGCCGTATCGGTGGTTGAGTTTTGCCCAATCTCAAAAGCTATCTGTGCTGCCCGCTGTTGTGCCTGCAAACTTTCAACACTGAGATTTGCTGCCATCAAGGTTTGTTCGGCACTGATAATGGCAAAATAGCTGGCTATCGCCTCTGCCAATATTTGTTGCTCTGTCGTCTGCAAATTTGACCGAGAGGCACCGACCGCCGCCTTCGCCCCCAATATTGCATTTTTCACCCGGAACCCTTGAAAAAGCGGTTGGACTATTTGAATGCCAGTGGCCGTGGTACCAACCCCCGCATTGCCTGTGAGCGCCCCAATGATCGGGCCCAAATCACCAATGCCCGCCCCCCCTAGGTCGAGATTACCCGGATCATAATTGCCATCTTGATATTCGTAGGAAAGCGACCCCCCCGCCTGAAGCCGTCCCTGAGACCGGGCCAATGCTATCTGCTCCTGACTGGCTTCAAAATCTGCCTGACCAGCCCGCAAATCCGGGTTGGTCTCATAGGCTAACGCCAATGCCTCTTTAAGGCTCTGAGCCTGCGCCAAGGGGATAAAAAACACCCCCCCAAAAGCCAATAATAGGGTCACCCCCAAAAGCCTATGATGGCTTCGTTTCCCGCCCCTATGGAGCCTCAAATAACGCATATTTTTTACTCTTGTACCCTAGTGATGAGCCCAAAACGGCCAACCGGGCCAGCTTAGCAGCTTTTCAAGCTGTGATGAACGAATAAAAGTGCTATTGCCCACACTCGCTACTTGCGGCCTTGGAGCGGGCATATTATTGCTCAATCCAGATATTTTCCAGATACGCCACCATGAGGCTGGATCACCCCTATTAACCATAAGAAGCATTGATCTTTATGGCTCTTCTCACCCACCTGCAACGACTAGAAGCTGAAAGCATTCACATCATGCGCGAGGTGGCAGCCTGCGCCGATAATCCAGTCATGCTCTATTCCGTCGGCAAAGATTCCTCCGTAATGCTGCATTTGGCCCTTAAAGCCTTTTACCCTTCAAAGCCACCCTTCCCGTTTCTTCATGTGGACACAACATGGAAGTTTCGCGAAATGATCGCCTTTCGCGACCAGACGGCGAAAAGGCTGGGATTGGATTTAAAAGTTCACATCAACAAAGAGGGCGTACGCGACAATATTGGTCCCTTCACCCACGGGTCTCAAATCCACACCGATAT
>JALWRV010000230.1 GCA_027080545.1 Parvularculaceae bacterium | reverse complement strand
AGAGAAAACCGCAAAGCTTGATTGCGTACATCACAAAGAATGTTTTGATGGGCTAAAATTTCTACCTGCTTTTCCGGATCACACACCCGTACCAATAGATGGTTGCCCCGACGGTGTGGTCGGGTCTGGGATACTACCCTGTCGGGGGGCAAGCCATCGATCAGCCTTTGCAGCAGGGCTTGATTATGGGCTTCAATTTGTGCACTCCCATATTCCTGCACAATCTCCAACCCCACAACCCCCATGGCAAAAGGCAAAACGGATGGCGTGCCGCCCATAAAGCGCCACGCATTTTCAGCATAGGTAAAATTATGAATATCCATTTCATAAGGGTCTTGATGGGAAAACCACCCCACATCTGTGGGTTGCCAGCGCTCAAGGCGTGCCCCATCCACATAGAGCCAACAGGCCCCCGGCCCGCCACATAGATATTTAAGCCCAGACCCGACGGCAAAATCAGGACGGATCGAAGAAAGGTCAATCTCAATCCCGCCAGCCGATTGAGCCAGATCCAGAATGGAGAGAATGTCACGCTCCCGAGCGATCTGGCAAATATCATGGATTGGCGCGCGCGCACCGCCATTTGAAAAAACATGAGTAGCGAACACCACCCCCACGCACTCATCCATCTGGTCCTGCCATAATTCTAGATCGCTGAGATCGCTGCCTCTGGGAATAAAGCGCCTTTCCCACCCCCATCGTTCGGCCTGTTGCAAGACGAAACCCGTGGTGGGGAAATCCTCTTCTGACATCAGAATTATATTGCGTTTTTTTGGGGCGGGCAGGGCGGAGAAAATTTTGACCAGCCCCGCAGAAAGATTGGTCTGGGCGCAAAACTGGTTGGCCGGTGCGGATAAAATAGTGCCCAGCCCCTGATGAAACCGATCAAGTACCGTTAACCAGTCGGGCCAGGATTGGCCCCCTTTTTCTTGCCAAGGCTTAAAGACATTGGTCTCGATAAACTCTTTGGCGGCTTTTGGCATCAAGCCGGCCGAGTGGGAGAGAAAATAGTGGCCCTGAGGCCTATGGAACCGTTCTCTCACGGTAGCCGGCAGGAGCGGACTTGTCATCTCAATGGGCCTTCGGGGTGATGCTGTCACGGATAACGCCGTAAGAAGCGCCCCAATCATCGGTCATTTTACCGCGTATCTCCCAAAGCTTTGGATAAAATTGTTTCTTAACGCCCCGCTCGAGCATTTCCACGGGCCGTCCTTTTAGGGATTTGGAACCAAGGCCAATGGAACGGGCGATGAGCTGTAAATGATTATAGCGGAATTTCTGGAACAGCTCATCAAACTCGACCAGACATTCGGCCACCATATAAGCGTCATCATGGCTGTAATTGGTTTCATAAATATCTTCCAGCGTACGTCCATCTTTCAGATAGGTGTGCTCGAAACTTTCCCATAATTCCGGGGCCATTTTTAACAAGGTGCGAAAGCCCGGCGATTCCTGCCCGCTACCATTGCCCAACTGCACACGGATTGCCTGATATTCTTTCGGCGACATGGTTTCTAGCAAGTGAAGTTGCGAATTCATCAATCGCACAATGTGATGCACCCGCCGAAACAGGGTGATGACCCGATTGGCGTTTCCCGCTGCGAGATATTCGTCGATGTCAAGCAAGGTGAAAGCCATCAGCTTCATCCATAGCTCTTCTACCTGATGAACAATTTGAAATTGCAATTCATCAGGCACAGCCAAGGTGTCATAGGGTTTTTGGCATTGCAGCAAGGCATGGGTGTTGAGATAGATTTCATAATCCAGCGTGCCATCGCCGCCGATTAGATGATAATAATATTTTCGGTCCATAGATAATATCCAACAAGAGAACTAAGCCAGAAAAGCAAACAGGCACCAGTTTGGCGCGATTGACCAGTCGACCTAATCGTCGCAGGTCGGGCGTGAGGAAAAGATCGTGTCCATTATCATAGGTCTAATTTTAAGCTTTTGGCCCGGGAGTCAACCATTTTAAGGCCAACCAAGGGGATCGAGGTCAGTGGGCCGGGCAGCCCGGGTCACGGCTGAGGCTCACACGGCGCATTTCGCCTGACAGCATGTCCAGAATCAACAAATGAGCGAACAGCAAGGGTTCTGTATTGGTGAGTATTTTAATGGCCTCCAGCGCCGCTTGCGCCCCTACCACCCCGCAACTTGCCCCTAAAATACCAAGAACATCGCAGGCAGCCTCATCATCTGGTATTTGCGGCACCAGACATTGATAGCAAGGGGCCGTGTTCGCAGCCCAAGGGGCAAAAGCAGCGACCTGACCTTCAAAGCGGCCAACAGCTGAGGAGACAAAAGGGGTTTGTGTGGCGATTGATAATTGGTTGATAACAAAACGTGGGGCAAACCGGTCTACGCCTTCGATGACCAAATCATGAGCCTCAAATAGTGCTTTGCCATTGTCGGGGGTAAGGGGGGCTGCAATGGGTTCGAAATGGCTATCGCCAAATTTTTCTTGCAGATGTTGGGCGATGGCTTGCGCTTTATTGGTTCCAATATCTCCTTCATTAAAGATAAATTGCCGCGCCAGATTGGATAGGGATACTTGATCAGGGTCGATAATCGTAATGTGCCCGATCCCGGCACTGGCGAGATAGGTCAAAATAGGATTGCCCAACCCGCCGGCCCCAACCACCAGCACCCGCGCCTCGCTAAGCATGGTTTGGCCCTGCGCCCCGATTTCTTTTAACAAAATCTGACGGCTAAAACGCTGGCGCTGTGAGGGGGAAAGGCTCAATCCGCCGCTCCTTTAATGATGATGACATCACATTGGGCGATGGCTTGGCGAATTTTTGCCGCCGCTTGATAGGCGCTGTCATGATAGCAATCAAGTGCGGCCTGATAGGAGGGAAATTCTATAATGACATTGCGGGCTCGAGCCGTGCCTTCAACCAATTCAAATTCGCCGCCACGAACAAGAATTTTTGCCCCATACTTCTTGTAGGCAGGGCCCGCCGCGTCAACATAGTCCCCATAGCGATCCGGTTGATCCACATCGATGCGTAATATCCAAAACCCTTTGGTCAAAATTTCCCCCTATTGCTTGCCGGTGGACCCGAAACCGCCGCTCCCGCGGGCCGTTTCATCAAGATTTTCAACCGTTTCAAACTGGGCTTGAAACACCGGGGCAAATATTATCTGCCCGATGCGGTCACCCCGCTGGATCACAAAATCCTGCTCCCCATGATTGATCAAAATCACTTTCAGTTCGCCGCGATAGTCTGCATCAATGGTGCCAGGGGCATTGACGCAAGAGATGCCGTGCTTGGCGGCTAAGCCAGAGCGTGGCCTCATCTGTGCTTCCCACCCCGGAGGCATGGCCATGGCAAAGCCGGTTGGCACCATTGCCCGTTGGCCGGGCTTTAAAGTCAGCGGTTCTGCTTCTTCAAGGGCGGCGCGCACGTCGCATCCGGCGGCCAGCTGGGTTTCGTAGCGAGGTAATTTCAACCCTACCCCATGGGGCAGTATTTTTATTTTTACACGCAAACCGTCACCCATCCGATGATCCTCCTAGCCTTTTAGCCATTTTCTTGTAGCAGTTCCCCAGCCAAATAAAGAGAGCCGCAAATTAATATGCGCGGCGCACCTTCGGGACTGGTCGCCCCATTGGCGATGGCCTGCTCAAGGGCATCTAAAATATTATGGCACGCACTTGCCGGCAGACCAGCATGTTGTGCGGCCGCTGCAACTAATTCAGGATCACCCGCCCCCTCAATGTCAGCCTTTATGGTGTAGACACAAGCCGCGATGTCAGCAAATGCTGCAAAAAAACCTTTCATATCTTTTTTGTCTTGTATGGCGCTGATTAAAACCAGCGGCTTTGGGTTACGTTCTTCCAAATCTGCCATGGCGCGGGCGATGATGCTGGCCGCATGAGGGTTGTGCCCGCCATCAAGCCACAGCTCGATACCATCTCCGGCCATGGCGGCGGCGCGCGTTACCAAGGGGCCTGACTTCAACCGCTGTAAGCGAGCGGGCCAAAATGTATTGGCAATGCCATCAGATATGAGCTTGTCATCGGGTGCCAAGCCAGCGGCTTTTAATGTCGCCACCGCTAGCCCTGCATTATCAATCTGGTGCGCCCCAAATAGACGAGGCGGTTCATAATCGCCGAGGCTGTTTTCATCTTCATAAATCAATCGGCCCTGTTCCAATCGCGTATGCCATTCTTGCCCAAATATATGGGATGGCGCTCCCAGTGCCAGCGCGCGATGCTCAAGCACTTCCAGCGCCTCTTTATGTTGTTTGCCAATGATTACCGGGCGATTTTTTTTAATAATACCTGCTTTTTCCATGGCGATTTGCGCAAGATTGTCCCCGAGCCAAGCTTGGTGATCAATCCCGATAGGGGTGATGATGCTGGCCAAGGGCGCATCGATAATATTGGTGGCATCAAGACGCCCCCCGAGGCCGGTTTCCAATATGACCACATCAGCCGGCACATCCGCGAAAGCCAGAAAGGCCGCACAGCTAATCGCTTCAAAATAGGTTAGCGGTTCATCGCCCGCGACAACATCACAGCGCCCCAACACTTGTAACAGATGATCATCGGTAATTTCCGTGCCCGCCAAGATGATGCGTTCATTAAACCGCACAAGATGCGGGGAGATATAGACATGGGCCTTTATACCGGCGGCATGTAAGATCGAGCGCATAAACGCAATGGTGGAGCCTTTGCCATTCGTGCCGGCCACATGCAGGACCGGCGGCAATTTTTCATGGGGGTCGCCGAGCCGGGCCAATACGCGCATCATGCGCCCCAAAGAGAGGTCGATTATTTTGGGGCGTCGTGTGGCCAGCTTGGTCAACAGGGCGTTGACAGCAGGTCCGGTGGTGCGTGGGGCCGGGAAATCTCCCTGATCATCGCTCATCATTTTACTCATCAAATCGCTTATGGGCCGAGAACAAGCATAGACAGGGGAGCGGCGCAATCAGCAATCCTTAAAAACTCAACAAAAAACTGAGTGAAAGATAAATGAGGGCCGAGAAGGGCTATTCCGCCGCCTTATCAAGGGCGCTTTGATCTTTGATGATCTTGGCAGGCTCCGGCGAAGGCAGGGCCGTCACATTATCCCCTAAACTCGCCTTTTTGCCCGGTCGCATCAGCACGCGCAATAGTTTCGCGAGGGTGGATTTGACCTCGTGGCGATGTACCACCAGATCGACCATGCCTTTTTCCGCCAAATATTCGGCGCGCTGAAACCCTTCGGGCAATTTTTCCCGTATCGTTTGCTCAATCACCCGTGGACCGGCAAATCCAATAAGAGCGCCCGGTTCTGCCAGATGGACATCGCCCAGCATAGCATAAGAAGCGGTAACGCCGCCGGTGGTGGGATGGGTCAGCACCACCAGATAGGGTAGGTTGGCTTCTTTGACCATTTGCACGGCGATGGTGGTGCGCGGCATTTGCATCAAAGATAAAATGCCCTCTTGCATGCGGGCGCCACCGGAAGCGGTAAATATAATCAAGGGGGCTCTATGGGCGATTGCG
>JALWRV010000229.1 GCA_027080545.1 Parvularculaceae bacterium | reverse complement strand
GGCCCATTGCATCAGCTTGGCAAAATCGCCGGAAAGCTCAGGTTCCACCGTTTTCACCGCCCCCGCATAGACAGCCCCCTTGGCCCCATCAATGGTGATAATCTCGCCCTTGGCAATCCGCCGCCCGCCAATGGTCAAAGCCGAGCCATCTTTTTCAATGCGAATATCCCCAGCCCCGCACACGCAAGGCCGCCCCATGCCCCGAGCCACCACAGCCGCGTGAGAGGTCATGCCCCCTCTGGCGGTGACAATGCCTTGGGCCGCATGCATACCATGAATATCTTCCGGGCTGGTTTCCACCCGCACCAAAATAACCTTATGGCCTTCCTTGGCTAGGCGCTCCGCCTCATCACTATCAAACACTACCTCCCCGCTGGCGGCCCCGGGCGATGCCGGCAAGCCATTGGTCAACAGGTCTCGCGGTGCATCCGGATCCAGCGAGGGATGAAGCAATTGATCCAACGAAGCCGGATCAACCCGCAACACGGCTTCATCTTCGCTAATCAACCCTTCGGCACACATATCAACAGCAATTTTCAAAGCCGCCTTGGCGGTGCGTTTGCCATTGCGGGTTTGCAACATCCACAAACGGTCTTGCTGAATGGTGAACTCAATATCCTGCATATCCCGATAATGATTTTCCAGCTTTTGAAAAATCGCCACAAGCTGACTATAGGCTTCGGGCATGGCCTCTTCTAAAGACGGCTCCGTCTCGCCCATCTCTTCACGCTTGGCTTTGGTCAGCGGTTGCGGCGTGCGAATACCGGCCACCACATCTTCCCCTTGGGCATTGATAAGAAATTCCCCATACCAGATTTTTTCACCATTGGACGGGTCACGGGTAAACGCCACGCCGGTGGCCGAGCTGTTACCCATATTGCCAAACACCATGGCCTGCACATTCACCGCCGTGCCCCAACTCTCCGGAATATGATGCAGGCGACGATAAGTATCCGCACGATCATTACGCCAGGAAGAAAACACCGCATTGATCGCCCCCCAAAGCTGATCATCAACATTTTGCGGAAACGGTTTTTCCAATGTTTTTTCGACAATTTTCTTATAGTCGCTAACAATCTGCTGCCAATCTTCCGCCGAAAGATCCGTATCGAGAAAATAATCATGGCGCTCTTTGAAAATATCCAGCGCTTCTTCAAAATGATGGTGGTCAACCCCCAACACCACATCGGAATACATTTGAATAAAGCGACGATAGCTATCCCAAGCAAAGCGCTCATCACCGGAAAGCGTCGCCAGGCCGCGCACGGTTTCATCATTCAGGCCAAGATTGAGCACCGTATCCATCATGCCCGGCATAGAGGCGCGCGCCCCGGAACGCACAGATACCAGCAGCGGATTGTTCACATCGCCAAATTTTTTATCGACAATTTTTTCCACCCGCCCCATGGCCTTTGCCACTTGCGCGTCCAGACCGTCGGGTAATTTTGCCCCATTGGCATAAAACAAGGTGCAAACTTCCGTGGTGATGGTAAAGCCCGGCGGCACGGGCAGGCCGAGAGACGCCATTTCCGCAAGATTGGCCCCCTTGCCGCCGAGAAGATTGCGCATGGCGCTATCGCCATCGGCACCGCCATCGCCAAACCCATAGACCCAACGATTCATACCCGCTTCACCCATGCTCTTACCCTTCTATTTTTGATAGATCGGCGACCCGATTGCATGTGGCAATGATCATGCACAACAGCGCCAGCCGATTGGCCCGCAACGCCGCATCATCATCATTGACTGTAACTTTTTCAAAAAACGCATCCAACGGCCCGCGCAACCGCGCCATGGCTTCCATGGCTTTGGAAAACTGTTCCGCCTTCAAAGCCGGTTCGGCAATTTTTTCCATTTCCCCCACAGCCTCAAACAAAGCCTTTTCGGCTGGCTCTTTCAACAAGCCCGGCTCCACTGTTTCACTGATAGGGGTTTTATCTTTTTTCGCTTCGGCTTTGACAATATTCCCAGCGCGCTTATAGGCCGCAAGCAGATTAGCCCCCTCTTCGCCACCTAAGGTTTCAGACAAGGCTTCAAGCTTTTTAACAATGAGAACAAGATCATCTTCCAACATGCCATCAACACGCACCCGCACCGCATCCACATGCGATTGCTTATAGCCCTTATCCCGCAAATAGACTTTTAAACGGTCATGGAAGAAGGCTGTCAAGTCAACTGTTAGATTCCATGCAAAATCAATACTCTCATCTGCAACTCGTTTTCCTTCGTTTGGAAACGAGTCTCTGAAGAAAGTTTCGACAGCATTAGTCATTTCACCTCTAAGGCTGGGGTTAACCCCCACCAGTTCCTCACGAAGCTCAAGCTCTCTCCTCTTTCTCGAAATTTCCTCCTTGGCGATCAATATTGGAAGCAACTTCACTGTAAACTCACTCACAGGAATTCTTAATGAGGAATTTAACAAAATCTGTATCACCCCAAGCGCCGCACGGCGTAGAGCAAACGGATCTTTCGAGCCGGTCGGCTTTTCACCAATCGACCAGAAGGCCACAAGCGTATCAATCTTGTCGGCTAGAGCCACGGCTACGCTTATCGGCGCGGTGGGCACGTCATCGCCCTGCCCGGCAGGTTTGTAATGGTCACGAATGGCATCAGCTATTTCCTGCCAATCACTTTTGCTAAAGGCAGGCTCACCCTGAGGTGGCGACGTAGTCGCCCTCGAAGGGTCTGACTTGATCTTCTGCGCCTGCACATAATACCAACCCATCAGCCCCTGTAATTCAGGAAATTCCCCCACCATGGCCGTCACCAAATCAGCCTTGGCAAGGCGCGCGGCCTTTTCGGCTTTGTCAGGGTCCGCCCCAACCTTGGGTGCAATCTCGCGAGCCAAGGCAGCAAGGCGTTCAACCTTGTCGCCAATAGAGCCAAGGCCTTCAAAGAAAGTCACATCATACAGCTTCTTGGCATGTTCCTCCAATGGCGTTTTCAAATCTTGGTTGTATAAAAACCAGCCATCGGATAGCCGCGCGGTCAACACCCGCTCATAGCCCACCCCCATGGCCGCACCGCCATCGGGGGCTTCCATATTCGCCACCACAATGAAGCGATTGGCAAGACGCTCGGTTTTGGGATCACGCACGGAAAAATATTTCTGATGGCCGCGCATGGACGCAATCAACACTTCGTCAGGCAATTGCAAAAACTTTTCATCAAACCGGCCCATCAATGGCACTGGCCATTCGGCCAACCCCGCCACCTCGCGCAAAAGCCCCTCATCTTCCACCAATTCCAACCCTTGCACCTGACACAGGGCCTTGGCTTCCCCCAAAATATGCTCCCGCCGCTGGGCCCCATCGAGCATCACCTTACCATGGGCGAGCTTGGCCACATAATTTTCAAAAGAGCGTGCCTGAATGGCATCCCCCGCCATGAAGCGATGGCCATAGGTAATGTCCCCCGATTTCACCCCGGCGATCTCAAAATCCACCACCTCGCCATCAAAGCAGCACAGGATGGAATGCAAGGGCCGCACCCAGCGCAAAGCCCCCGCCCCCCAGCGCATGGCTTTGGGCCAGGGAAATTTTTGAATAGTGCCAGTGACAATCTCGGCAATGATTTCAGAGGTCGGGCGGCCTTTAATCTCGCGCCGGACCACATAAAAGGCCCCCTTCGGGCCTTCCTCAATCACCGCTTCGTCCACCGAGGAAAGCCCCGCAGACTTCAAAAAGCCGGCAATTGCCTTGTCTGGCGCGCCAACTTTAGGTCCTTTGCGCTCCTCCACCCGGTCCTTTTGGGCCGCTGTGAGGCCAGTAATAACCAGTGAAAGCCGTCGCGGGGTGGCGAAAGCTTTGGACCCGGTGGGGGCATAGCCCGCCTCGATCAGCCCTTCTTGCACCAAACGCAGCAAATCCCCCGCAGCCTTGTCCTGCATGCGGGCTGGGATTTCCTCACTAAAAATTTCCAATAAAAGCTCAGACATTGAGGCGACCTTCTAAGCCCCAACGGCCCCTCTTGCAACGAATATTGCAGTGCGGGAGAGCGCAGGCGCCAACCCTCCCTCAACCGTCCAGCAAATCGTCCAAATCCCGTCCCCTGACCTTGCCGAAAAAGCTGGAAATATCGAACCAAATATCAACCATGGCCCCGTCCGGGGTTTGGATCGAGACCACATCCACCTTGCCGCTGCCACACTCTTTCAGGCTTTGGCGCACCTTGCGGGCCCCGGGATAGGTGCGCTCGATATAGGCATCCTCCTTGGCAATCCCCGCCGCCGTGTCATTAGCCTCGATTACCACCAGGCGGTCACACCCTGAAAGGTCTAGGGGGCTACCCGTCGGATAGGGTTGGCCAGCCACATCCGGATTGCCCGGCCCCGATTGGCCCGGAAAAGGCGGGGTAATACAACCGGAAAGCCCTAACCCAACAAGCCCCAAGGCCAGAGAGAGACGCAGCGAAACAAGCCCTGCCCCCTTGCGACGCTTTTCACCGGCATGGTTACAAGCCGTCCCAATCATACCACCACGCTTCATCATTATCTCTCCTTTGCCGAGGGTCTCAAACCAGCAGGATAGCCCTTTGTCCGCCCTCGGCAAGAGGCTTTATCGCAGACATTGGTCCATCCCTTCCAACCGCACTTTGCTCATGCGTTTGCGCAAATGGGCGGCGCGATTGGCCACATAAGGCCCTGGCGGATTGGCTGACCATTTGCGCGGGTTGGGCAAAATCGCCGCCAATAGCGATGCCTCATAGGCGTTTAAATCCTTTGCCGGCTTGCGAAACCAATAATGAGCGGCCGCATCGGCCCCGAAAATGCCCGGTCCCCATTCGGCCACATTGAGATAGACCTCCATCACCCGGCGCTTGGGCCAGATCGCCTCTTCCAGCAGGGTGAACCACGCCTCCAACCCTTTGCGAACAATGTCGCGACCGGGCCAAAGAAACGCATTTTTGGCGGTTTGTTGAGAAATGGTCGAGGCCCCGCGCCATCCGCTGCCCGCCATGGCATCCTCAAAGGCCGCTTTCATTTCCCCAAAATCAAACCCGATGTGAGAACAAAACTTATTGTCCTCAGCGGCGATGACCGCCCGCATCAAATTGGGAGAAATTTCTTCCAGCGGCTGCCATTGGCGTTCGATACTCGCCCCTTGCAAATGGCGCACCCCCATCAGGCTGGTGCTTTTGACCGGTAAAAAGCCGTAAAGCACCACCCAAAAAAACGACAGGCCCACAAAAACAAGCCCGCCCCGCCACACAAAACCTGCCATGCGTGATATCAGGGCCAAACCATCAGCCCCGGCTTTTCTTTTGTTCTTTCCGGCGCGCTTTTTTCGCCGCGCCTGTTGCAGCTTTTGCTGTCGCGCCCCCGTGCGCTTCAAGCCACGCTTTTTCTTGATGGGTTTTTTGGTCATGACCCACTCCCAATATAGCCCTAGAGGCCCTTCACACCCCCAGGGCTGGAATTGGGAGCCAGAGCCTAAACTTTTTTCAATAGGGTCAACACCGCCGCTACGAAGGTAAGGCCGACAACCAAATGACCCCAATTCACCAAAAACAGGGTGAAATTATGGG
>JALWRV010000228.1 GCA_027080545.1 Parvularculaceae bacterium | reverse complement strand
CCTCAAAGCGGCCATCGGCTTCTGTTGCCAATCGCTCTGTCGCCCCCTATTGTCTATATGGGATTCAGCCCTTGAGGGCTGATGGTTTATAGTGATTGAGGTATGGGGCATGGGTATTTTTCGCATAATGGCGTGGATTCTGGTCGCTATCGGCATGGCGCTGTTGGGGGCTGATATTATCTCGAGCCTTGAGAGCGATGTGATGGAAATTCGCACCACCACGGAAATTTTCGCCCTTCTTGGCCTTGATATTGGCAATATGGATGGGGGGCTTATCGCCAAGCCGGTAAATTTCGTCCTCAACGCGCCCCTTTGGGGCATTATTGGCGGGCTTGGGGTTATTTTAACCTTGGTGTTTCGCCCTCTGGATTAATCTCCCTCGCCCCTTTCAGCTCTAGACCTCTCGGCTTGCCAACAGCTTGTTGCGATATTGCGACTGGATCACCGAAATGCCCACCATGATGAAAATAACAAAATAGAAGGTGCTTTTGCTCATAGCGGTAATTTCAAAACCGAATATTTCCATATCCGCCAGATGCGCCCCTTCGGATAAAAGCAGCACCCCGACAATCAACAAAATAAACAGCCCGAGAATTTCATAGACACGGTTTTGTTCTAAAAACCGTGCTACATGATCCGCCGCCCAAATCATCAACAAGCCACCGATGACAATCGCTGTCGCCATCACCCAAAAAACTTTGGTCAACGCAATGGCCGATAAAAGACTATCAAAAGAAAAAACCAAATTCATCGCCACAATTAAAAACAGCGCCCCGGCAAATGATTTCTTCTTGGCACCTTCATTTTCATTCTCCAAATCCTCAACGGACAAAAGGTGGAAAATTTCCTTAAACGCCGTGTACATAATGAACCCGCCACCAAGTAAGGTTATGGTCGCATGAAAGTTAAACTCTCCTTGGAATATATTTTTCAAATGAATGGCAAAAAACGGGGCGGTTAGACTATCAATCGCCTTCATCACCACAAACAAAAGAACCAGTCGGAAAATAATTGCCAGCCCAATCCCAAGCTGACGCAAGGATCTTTGTTTAGACGGCTCCACCCGTCGGCTCTCAAGCGAGATATAAAGAAGATTATCAAACCCCAACACCGCTTGCAGGGCGATCAGCATAAGCAAGGTAAACAGGTTGGGTAAGGTAAAAAGTTCTGTCATGGTTAATTCTCACTTGAGGTTAGATAGATAGGGGCGATGAAACTTCCATTATCGTTCCCGTTAAAAACCTTTATCCAAATCCACAGATTTGGTTTCACTGGCGATGGTGCGGGCTAAAATATAAGGCGCGATCCAAGTTAACAACACAAAGCCCAACCATGCACTAAGAACAATAGTGCGCACTAGGGGTGGCCCGCCCGCAAGCAAGACCCGGTATAGCACTTGGAACCCCACATAAAGACCGACCAGAATAAGCAATTTCTGTTTACCGTCAAAACGTTGCATCCAAAGCGCCCATTGAAACCATAATCCCATAATAGGGTTTCGGCGTAATTTTACTTTCGCCAACAGGGCCAAGGCCCCCGCGTCTTCAGAATTGATAGAAAGCACCCAGAGCGCCCGTTCGCGGGCCTCATCTAAATTTCCCACCCGAAAAGCCTGCTCTCCCAAGGCCAAAATAAGCGCGCCATTGTCTGGCTGAATCTTGGCTGCCTGGTCCAATAAAATACGCGCTTCATCTGCCCGCCCCACCCCGATTAAATAATCTCCATAGTGGGTCAGGGCCTCTATATTATTCGGGTCCAGCGCCAATGCCGAACGGTAAAATTGTTCTGCCTGTTTGTTTTTTGAGCGCCGTTCATAAAAATGCGCCAAGGCGATATGGGTCAACGGTTCTTCTGGGCTTAAATGTAGGGCCATCTTTAATGCCTCTTCGGCTTGTGAATATTGCTTTTGGCGATCCAGAATAATGCCCAAAACACGATGGGCAAATTCACTTTCCGGGGCTGCAATGGTGGCCTGATCCGCCAATCCGCGCGCAGCAGCCGGCTTTTCACGGGCCAATGTGCACAAGGCTAGCAGGGCCAACGCCTCACCATTATCTGGGTCTTCCCCCAACAAGCCGCGCAATAGTTTTTCCGCACCGGAAATATTACCCACTTGGCGCAAATGGTCGGCCCGCATGATGATCATTTCAGAGTGCATAAACAGGCTCAACGCTTTTTGGCATTCTTGTCGAGAAAGGCGAGCACATCTTCATAAAGCCCCCCTTCATTGGCATAGCGAGCATAGTTTTTGGCGGAGCTTAACCATTCCAGCGTGGTCGGCTTACACTCATGCAGCGCCTCCATTAAGTGATCTTGCTGCAAAGGCTCAACCCTATCTGCCCCCATGCTCTCTTCGATGGCAATATCGCAGGCGGTCTCCACCAAATTGGTCAAGTCCGCACCGGAAAAGCCCGCAGTGCGTTCAACAAGGCGATCTAATTGCAAACCCTCTTGCGGCCGCCCGGCCAATTGCGCTTTTAATATGGCTAACCGCGCCACCCGGTCAGGCGGTGCGACAAACAAAATTCTGTCAAAACGACCGGGCCGTCGAAAAGCCGGATCAATCGCCCATGGCACATTGGTCGCCGCCAGAATGAGCAAACCTTCATTATTTTCAGCAAAACCGTCCATCTCGTTTAAAAAGGTGGAGACCAAGGCCGAGGCATTATTATTATGGGAAAATTTGCGCCGCGCCGCCAACGCCTCCAATTCGTCAAAAAATAAAACCGTGGGTGTATTCGCGCGGGCCTCATCGAAAATAGCCGCCAACCGTTTTTCCGATTCACCAATATACATATCAAGAATATTGGTAATCTCTACGTTTAAAAATCGCGCCCCACATTCGCCGGCTGTTGCCCGCGCCAGCATGGTTTTGCCGCAGCCCGGAGGGCCATACATCAGCACCCCGCCGCCTGCTTTTTTGCGAAAGCGTTGAAACAGGTTTGGTTTTTGAAACGGCATGATGATTTTGCGCGCTATTTGTTTTTTAACATCCTCCAGCCCGCCAACATTTTCAAAACTGATGGTTTCGCGCTCTGGCTGAAAGCCCGTAGGCGGCACATCACCACCTTCTTCAATTTTCTCTCCCGTTAAGGAAAAAATCTCTGCGCCTTGACGGGATGAAGCCGCCACCGCCAATAACGCCCGATCCAGATCCGGGCGATGGTTATTATTATCCGCATCACAAAGTTGACGATAAAGACCGACCGCCTCGTCACGCTTGTCACATGCCAATAATAGCCGCACCCGCGCGACCCCTTCTTCCATGGCGTCCCCCACCCAGAGCAAGCCGGCATCGGGGGCTTCCATCTGTAAGGTAAAATCGGCAATAGCACAGCGCGTTTCACTGGAAAGGGAAAAGCCTTTGGCTCCCTCGCGCAAAAAATTCAAAATCATATCAGGCGCCGCCATTTCTCTGCCTGTGCGCAACAAAGTGCGAAACAGAGCATCACTCTTGGGCATGGCTCGGCAGGCCTCGATCAAATCTTCAACAGTTTGGTCACTCATTTGAGGAACCTAACCCATGGCGCAAAGGCTGTGAAGGCGGGGCGGCCCCCAACCGCTAATTATCTTCCATTTTCAGGGCCTTGATAAAGGCCTCTTGGGGAATGTCGACGCGGCCAAATTGACGCATTTTCTTTTTGCCCGCCTTTTGCTTGTCGAGCAATTTACGCTTGCGGGTGGCATCGCCGCCATAGCATTTCGCCGTCACATCTTTGCGCAAAGCTGAAATGGTTTCGCGGGCGATCACCCGCCCACCAATGGCCGCTTGGATGGGAATTTTGAACTGATGGCGGGGGATGAGGTCTTTCAATTTTTCGCACATGGCGCGACCGCGCATTTCCGCCCGATCTCGATGTACAATAATCGACAAAGCATCGACCGGCTCTTCATTGACCAATATTTGCATCTTTACCAAATTTTCCGGACGATATTCGATAATTTGATAATCAAAGCTGGCATAACCTTTGGTGATGGATTTCAATCGATCATAGAAATCAAACACCACCTCGTTCAAAGGCAGCTCATACACCACCATGGCGCGACTACCTGCATAGGTAAGGTCTTTTTGAATGCCGCGACGGTCCTCACATAGTTTCAACACTGCGCCCAAATAATCATCCGGCACCATCACCGTGGCTTTAATCCATGGCTCTTCAATGCGATCAATCTTCACCACGTCCGGCATATCCGCCGGATTGTGTAATTCCATTTGCGTGCCATCGGTCAGGGTTATCTGGTAGATAACAGAAGGAGCGGTGGTGATGAGATCAATATTAAATTCACGCTCCAGACGCTCGCGAATAATCTCTAAATGCAATAGCCCCAAAAACCCGCAGCGAAACCCGAAACCCAACGCCGCTGAGGTTTCCATCTCGAACTCGAAGGAAGCATCATTCAGTCGTAGACGCGCTATGGCTTCGCGCAAATCTTCAAACTGCGCACTATCTACCGGAAACAGGCCGCAAAAAACCACGGGCTGGGCGGGCTTAAACCCCGGCAAGGCTTCTTCGCAGATATTTTTTTCATCGGTGATGGTATCGCCCACGCGCGTATCAGCCACCTGTTTGATCTGGCCCGTGAAAAAACCAATATCCCCAGGGCCGAGGGCTTCTAGATTGATCCGTTTGGGATTAAAGGCACCAACTTGATCGACCAAATAAGTCGCTTTGGCCGCCATCATCCGCACTTTCATCCCCTTTTTAAGCACGCCATCGATCACCCGCACCATCACCACCACGCCGAGATAAGCGTCATACCAACTATCCACCAACAGTGCTTTTAGAGGGGCTTGCCGCTCGCCCTTGGGGGGCGGCAACCGGTTGACCACCGCTTCCAGCACATCTTCGATGCCAAGACCGGTTTTGGCGGAAATCATAACCGCATCGGCAGCATCAATACCGATAACATCTTCGATTTGCTGTTGAATACGTTCCGGCTCTGCTGCAGGTAAATCAATTTTATTCAACACCGGCACAATCTCGTGATCCACATCAATCGCCTGATAGACATTGGCGAGGGTTTGCGCCTCCACCCCTTGAGACGCATCCACCACCAATAGCGAGCCTTCCACCGCCGACAAAGAGCGCGAAACCTCATAGGCAAAATCCACATGGCCCGGCGTATCGATGAGATTGAGGGTATAGGTTTCGCCATTTTTGGCCGTATAGGACAGCCGCACAGATTGCGCCTTGATGGTGATGCCGCGCTCGCGCTCCAACTCCATATTATCAAGCACCTGCTCTTTCATCTCACGGTCTGTAAGCCCGCCAGTGAACTGAATGAGCCGATCAGCCAAGGTCGATTTGCCATGGTCAATATGGGCGATGATGGAGAAATTCCGAATGTGGGAAAGGTCTGTCATAAGAGGCCACGATATAGAGGGGGACGGCCAAAACAGCAATCAATTTTCATCAAATAAAACCCGACCCAAATATTGGGTCGGGATTCATTGTTCGGTGGTTTTGTGGTTATTTTTTCAACGCATCGCGAATTTCTGCCAACAAGACTTCTGTCTTGGATGGTTCTGGCGGGGCGGCCGGGGCTTCTTCTTCCTTTTTCTTCGCCACATTGATCGCCTTAATGACAAAGAACA
>JALWRV010000227.1 GCA_027080545.1 Parvularculaceae bacterium | reverse complement strand
CGGCCACGCTTGGTGCATCGGCTTGATCGCGATACGGGTGGGTTGTTGGTGTTGGCTAAAAGTCGCAAAAGTGCCAAGGCGTTGGGAGAATTTTTCCAGCGCCATCAGGTTGATAAAACCTATTGGGCGCTGGTGGCGGGCGTGCCTGTGCCGCGCGAGGGCCGCATAGATTTGCCGATTGCCAAGCGAAAAACCATCTCGAATAATAAAGCCGACCGGGAAATTGAAAAAGTGCAAGCCGTGATGGATGGCAAAAAAGCGCTTACGGATTTTCAAACCGTGGAAGAGGCGGGCTCTGTCAGTTTTGTTGCTTTGCGTCCCCTAACCGGGCGCACCCATCAATTACGGGTCCATTGCGCCGCTGTCGGCGTGCCGATCATCGGGGATAAAAAATATGGTGGCGAGCGGGCGCGGATCGAAGGGGTAAGCCCTAAAATGCATCTGTTTTGCGCTGAAATGTCGTTTCCCCATCCGCAAACCCGTAAGAAGATAAGCTTTGTCGCGCCGTTGACCGGCCACATGCTGGAAAGCTGGAAATTTTTCAATTTCCCGCGCAAACCAAAATTGGAATGGCCAGATCATGGTTGAGTTGGCCAATAAAACCAAAAACAAGCTATCGCGTTTTTATAAGCAGGTAGCTTTAGATGAAAAAGCAAAAGGGTCTGTCCTGTTGCTTGATGGGCGGGTGGCTAAAACACCCAAGCGCCATGATTTCCTGATTGAGCCCCCGAGCTTGGCAGAAGCGATTAGACAGGAATGGCAAGAGCAGGGAGAGGATATTGATTTTTTATCTATGCCGCTCACCCGCTTGCACATGACGTTTCTTGATGCGGATGCAGGAGTTCATCAAAAATGGCGCGAGACGCCTTGGCGCTTTATCGAGACGGATTTATTATCTTTTCGGGCTAGCCAACCAGAAGCCTTAGTGGCGCTGGAATCGCAGATATGGGATCCCTTTTGCGATTGGGCGCGAGACGCGCAAGGGGTCGATTTGCCGCGCACGACGGGATTAGGGGGCATTGTTCTTTCACAAAAAAGCCGCGATGCTTTGAAGCGTTTTATGAGGGGGTTGGACCGCTCTCGCGAAATGGTTTTTGCCCTAGCCTGCGAACAGCTTGAGTCTGTGGTGTTGGCAATGGCTTTATTGGAGCGGGCAAATATAACAGAGTTGCGGGATGCGGAGCAGCAGGCCGCCGATATTTTTGCTGCGTCGCATTTGGGGGAAACCTATCAAGAAAGCCAATGGGGCGAAGATGAAGAAGCCTTAGTGCGGCGTGGTGAACAGGCGCGAGAGTTGGTTAGCTTTGCACGCTATCTTTGCCTGACCGCCAATCCTGAAAATTAATGCGCTGGCCTTCACCTTGATAAAGCGGTGAGGCAAGTTGCAAAATCAGTGGGGCTATTTCGTCCGGATGAGGAAGGCTCATGGGGTCTTCGCCGGGAAAGGCCTTGGCCCGCATTTTGGTGCGGGTAGGACCGGGATTGAGGATGGATACTTTAACCCCAAACGGTCCGGCCTCTTGCGCATAGGTTTTGGCCATGGCTTCTAGGCCGGCTTTGGAGACCGTATAGGCCCCCCAATAAGGTTTGAAGCTGGTGGTAGTACCGGTGGATATAAACACCATGCGCGGGTCTGCGGCTTTGCGTAAAAGCGGGTCTAGCTCTCGGATCAAATGCCAATTGGCGGTGAGGTTGGTCTTGAGGGTTATATCCCAAAGCTTTTGATCAATATCGGTGAGGGTTGAGAGAGGGCCGAGAATGCCAGCATTGGCGATTACGGCGTCAATGGCTTCAAAGCGCCCGCTTAGAATGGTGCCGAGCTGGTGCATGGCTTCTTCATTGGTGAGGTCCGCGGCAATGAGGGCACAATGGCGACCCATGGCGCTTATTTCATCATCCAGCTCTTCCAGCGCGGCTTTATTCTTGGCCAAGGCAATGATATCGGCCCCAGCCTTGGCGAAGGCCAGTGCTGCCCCCTTGCCAATGCCTCTGGAGGCGCCAGTGATGAAAATGGTTTTTCCGGTAAAATCTAGTTCAGTCATGGGCTCGTGGTTAATCAGTTCAGCCGCACTTGGCAAGCCAAACCTTGATCTCTGGTCATTCTATGGCGGCAGCGATTTTTTGTGCCAGATGGCTTAATTCATCAAGGTCGGCGGGCTTGCTGCCATGGGGTTTGAGGGGGTGGTTTTCATAGATGGGCAGAATATGAAAATGCAGGTGAAACACGGTTTGACCGGCCGCTGTGCCATTAAACTGGATGATGCGAAACCCGTCCGGTTTGAGAGCTTTGACCACGGCTCTCGCAATTTTTTGACTTCGCTCCATCAATATAGTCAAGGTTTCAGGGGTGGCGGTAAGAAAATTGGTTGCCTTTTCTTTCTTGGGGATAATGAGGCAATGACCCGGCGCTTGTGGGAACAGATCCATAAAGCACAAGACCTCTTCATCTTCATAAACCGTACTGTTGGGGATTTCCCCGCGCAAAATTTTGGCAAAAATATTGTTTTCATCATAAGAAACGCTCAGGGACATTTACTGATCCTCCGGTTTGTCTGCTTGTGGTGGATTTTGTAATAAGGCGAGTGCTTTGTCATATTCGTCTTCTGGTACCATTAATTGATAGCCAGTGACCCCGTAGGCGAGTGGGGGGAAATTGGCGAGGGTTTCCGAGCCGGGTAAAAAAGCATGAATGCCGTTGGCTTGCAAAAAACTGAGAGCAATCCGTGCTTCTTCCGGGGATTGATATTTGGCGATGGTTTTCATCAGCGCTGATTTCCTTTTTTGAACGGGGTATAAGTTGACAATATCTCTGCCTCATGGGCAATCGCTGATTGTTCCTGACGGACAAAATGGCCTACGGCCTCGCGCAGACCCTCATGGGTGATATGGTGGGCAGACCAGGTTTCCACTGGTTTATAGCCGCGCCCCAACTTGTGCTCGCCCTGGGCCCCAGCTTCCACGCGGTTCAGACCATGGGCAATGGCATAGTCAATTGCTTGATAATAGCATAGTTCGAAATGCAAATGCGGTATGGGCTGGCGGCATCCCCAATAGCGCCCATAAAGACTATCCGAACCGATCATATTCATGGCCCCAGCAATATATTCCCCCTGATGGCGCGCAAAAATAAACAATAGGTGCGCCCCCATGCGTTCGGCCAAAAGGCTGAAAGCCTGACGGGTGAGATAGGGATGTCCCCATTTGCGGGCCCCCGTATCTTGATAAAAGGCCCAGAAATGATCGAGATGATGTTCTCGAATATCTTTGCCCTGTACAAGCTCAATTTCGAGACCATGATCGCGGACGGTACGCCGCTCTCGCCGTAATGATTTTCTTTTTCGGGCGGTGAGGGTGGCGGTGAAATCATCGAAATTTTGATATTGTTCGTTAAACCAGTGATATTGCAACCCTGTTCGGATCAAGAAACCCTCATGGGTGAGAAGGTCTTTTTCCGCTGGGGTGATGAAATTGATATGCAGAGAAGAAAGCCCCAATGTTTCACAATGGCTGCGAGCGGTGTGGGCTAAGAGGCGACATAAATCTTCCCTCGGGGCCAGTAGGCGTGGCCCGGAAACCGGGGTAAAGGGGGCGGCGCTTAAAAGTTTTGGATAATAGTGTCCGCCTGCCCGTTCATAGGCATCAGCCCAGCTATGGTCGAAAACATATTCTCCCTGACTATGGGATTTGAAATAAAGCGGCATGGCGGCGACGGCCTTATCGCCATCGCGCAAGACAAGATGGTGCGGTTGCCAGCCCGTTTCAGGACAAAGCGTGCCGGATTCCTCAAGAAGGTTTAAAAAATCATGGCTGACAAACGGGTTAAAGGGGCGGTTTACTGGGTCGGCGAGACGATCCCAGTCCGATTTGGCGATATCAGCGATGCTGGAAAGAAAATCTGCATGCAGGCCATCATTTCTTTCCTCTAATCGCTTGCTCATGTTTTAACTTCAAACAGCCCGTCAATTTCAACCGCCGCGCCCAATGGTAATGACGGCACCCCGACGGCAGCCCGAGCGTGGCGACCATCATCACCAAACAAGGCGACCATCAAGTCAGACGCCCCGTTGATGATTTTCGGATGGTCCGTAAAGTCACTATTGCACTGAACAAACCCTCCAAGGCGCACCACCCGACGAAGTCTTGATAAATCACCGTCAAGCGCGTTGAACAATTGAGCGATCAAATTCAAAGCGCAAAAGCGTGCGGCTTCGGCGCCCTTTTCACTGTTGAGATCGCTGCCTATTTTACCCATGATCAACCCGTCGGGCCCGATTGAGAGTTGACCGGAGATATGTATCAGATTGCCGGTTTGAACATAGGGCACATAGTTGGCGACCGGGCTAGCGGCTTGCGGCAGGGTGAGGTCAAGCTCGGCAAGTCTTTGTTCAATCTGTTGTGTGGTGTGGCTCATTCAAGGTTCCTTTTTGTCATTCTTTCCGGATTGTCTTGGTCTTTTAAGCCAGTCACGGCCAATGCCAATAATGTCAGAGCCAAATTTTTCTTGCAAATGGTCAATCATCTGCTCTTGTCTTTTTAAATCGGCATCGGGGTCTGGGAACAGGCTTTGTTGCTCTAGGGGGGCGGCTTCGGAGAGTTCTGAAACCCCAACGCCGATGAGGCGATAGGGCTCCGGCCTATCGGCCCCCGCCAGATGGGTGCGTAATAGCCCGCTGGCGGCTTGGTAGATACGGGTTTTCAATTGGGTGGGATGGTCTAGGCTTTTGCGTCTGGTAAGCCGTTGAAAGCGGGCGGTTTTAAGGGTCAAGGTGATGACACGGCCAACCAGATGTTTGCGTTTGCAACTGGCGGAAACCTTGCTGGCCAAATGCCATAGATGGTTTTCTAGCGCTTGCAGGTTCATAATATCCTGATCAAAAGTGGTTTCGCTGGAGATAGATTTGGTGGGGCCCCCTTTGGTGACTTTGCGGGCATCCTCGCCTTGTGCCAGACGGGCCAAACGATAACCCTGCTCACCATAGGCCTTGGCGAGATCCCGTGGGAGCATTTTTTGCACATCGCCGATCGTATGAATATTGTGGGTTGCCAACTTGCGGGCAAATGCCGGCCCAACCCCGTAAATCGCCCGCACGGGTAGGGGGGCAAGCCGGGATATTTTTTCTCGTTCGCCGATCACACTAAAACCCAACGGCTTGTCGAGGCCGGAGGCCAGCTTGGCGAGAAATTTATTCGGGGCAAGCCCGATGGATACGCTAATGCCAACCTCGTCATGGATGGTTTTTGCTAATTTTGCCAACACCACCGCCGCGGGGGCTTGGTGCAGGCTTTCGGTGCCGCTCAGATCGAGAAAGGCCTCATCAATGGAAACCGGCTGGACCAGGGGGGTTATGTGCTCCATGATCTCGAAAACTTGCTTGGAGGCGAGGCTATATTTGTTCCGGCTGGGGGGGATAATCACCGCTTCTGGGCACAAGGATCGTGCACGGGCCATGGGCATGGCGGATTTGACCCCATAGGTGCGGGCAATATAGCAGGCGGCTGTGACCACCCCGCGTTGGCCGGCGCCGCCAACAATCACCGGTCGGTCGCGTAATTCTGGTCGGTCGCGTTTTTCCACGGAAGCGAAGAAACTGTCACAATCCACATGGGCGATGGACAGGCTAAACAG
>JALWRV010000226.1 GCA_027080545.1 Parvularculaceae bacterium | reverse complement strand
CCGCTATCCCCGCCAATGTTGATTGGCGCGATGAAAGCAAATCTTTGCCCCGGCGGGCGCGCGCCTATCTCGATATTAATTGCAGCCATTGCCATAACCAGCAGGGGGCGGCGGATACGTCCGGCCTTGACCTTACACCAGAGGCGCAAGGGGCGGCTATGGGGCGCTGCAAGCTGCCCATTGCTGCAGGGGCGGGGACAGGCGATCGACTATACGATATTGTCCCCGGCCAACCGGACCAATCAGTTTTGCTCTATCGCCTTGAGACCACCAAGCCCGATGCGATGATGCCGGAGCTTGGCCGCTCGTTGGCCCATAAAGAAGCGGTGGCGCTCATCCGTGCATGGATTGCGGCTATGAAAAAGGATTGCGGACAGGACGAGTGACTGGGGCATAGAGAGTGAGGAAACAAAACACATGCTGAGCCGCGAGGCATGTGTTTTGTTTCAACCCATGGGGATAATAGAAAATCCGCCACTCAAACACCATATGCCTACTGAGGGGTAGAAAACTCTCATCTTCATAAATTTTGACTTGACTCTGTTTCTTAACTGCGGGATTAGGGCTTTACACAACGCGCCGATTTGAACCCTTCAGCTTGCGGGCGCGAAATAAATCTCGCTAAAGCGGAGGGTGGGAAATGGGCTCAGTGCTTTTTGCTGTTCGGTTCTCACGCTTCTGATTTATTTCACCGCAATTCTGACTTTGGATCGGCGTCCTTAACGAGGCGCTGACTTATGTTTGATGATAGAGTTGGAAGTGGTGGAACAAGGCACAAGGCTCCCCCCCATACCACCGGTGAACCGCGATTTTCCAAGCTGGTTACTCAAGATTTTTCTGTTCCGGCTCCTGAAGGCTGGCGTGGTCAGATGGGGGCTGAATTACCCGTTGGCACGGCCCTTACCCTGCGTTTGACGGGTCAGAAAAATGCACCAGTCGTCGGGGTTTTGGGGGGTATTTCTGCCAATCATATCATTGCTAATGGAGAAAGAGGGGCGGGCCAAGAAAAAGGTTGGTGGTCTCAAATCGTGGCCGCTGATGGGGGTATTGATCTCAATCATTTTCGTGTCTGTGGCTTTGATTATGTGGCTGGTGATGACGCAACACCTCTCACGCTAACCCCCGCTGACGAGGCTTGTTTGTTTGCCTATGGGCTGAGCCAAATCGGTATTACAGCGTTGCATGCTCTTGTTGGGGCTTCTTTTGGGGGTATGGTGGCACAATCTTTCGCACGCCTTTTTCCCCAACGATTAGAAAAACTTGTTCTGCTTTGTGTGGCCCATCGCTCAGCCCCAATGGCGCAGGCTTGGCGCCTTATCCAGCGGCAAATTTTGCAATTTTCTTTAGATCATGGAGTGCCTGAGCAGGGCGTTGCCCTTGCGCGCGCTTTGGCCATGACAACCTATCGAACCCCTCAGGAATTCCATACGCGCTTTGCCTGTGTCGATGGTGCGAAGAGCGGTGTCGAGGACTATTTGAGAGCCCGAGGGCGAGCTTATGCCAAGGAGTGCGGCGCGGTGCGTTTTCTTACTCTTTCCGCTGCGATTGACCGTCATTTCGAAAACCCTGAAGTGATTAAAACACCTTGCCTGATCATTGCTGCCGACAATGACCAGATCGTGCCCTTGGAAGATGTAAGGGATATGGCTCGGCGGTTTGGGGGGCCGCTCCAGTTGGAAATAATTACTTCGATCTACGGACATGATGCTTTTTTAAAAGAAACGACAAGCATCAAACCACTCATTCGCTCATTCATTTCATAAGGACGAAAGTTATGACAAAAATTTATCACCCTGAAACCCGCGTTGCGGCGGCCGGCGTTGGCAAGGATAGCGAATATCGCGCGATTGTCCCGCCTTTGTATTTATCGGCCAACTACGCCTGGACATCACCATTGATCAAACCATCCTTTGATTATGCGCGTTCTGGTAATCCGAGCCGTGAGGCCCTTGAGGCAGCGCTTGGCGCGCTGGAAGGCGCTGATCATTGTGTTGTCACTGCCACCGGTATGGCGGCTATTGATTTGGTCTTGTGTCTGCTTGCGCCCGACGATCTTATTGTTGCTCCCCATGATTGCTATGGGGGAACACATCGTTTGCTTACCGCACGGGCAGCCAAGGGGCAGTTTAAATTAAAATTTATTGACCAAAGTGATCCTCTGGCGTTAGTGGAAATTTTTGCGAAAAAGCCAAAACTTTTACTGATTGAAACCCCAAGCAATCCGCTTTTGCGGATTACTGATATTGGCCAATGTGTGGGTTTGGCTAAGGCGGCAGGGACTATCACCGTTGCCGATAATACTTTTCTGTCCCCGGCCTTACAAAACCCTCTCGCTCTCGGCTGTGATATCGTGCTTCACTCCACGACCAAATTCATCAATGGCCATAGCGACATTGTTGGCGGGGCGGTTATGACCAATGATTCAGCGCTCGGAGAAGCACTGGCATGGTGGGCCAATTGCACCGGCATCACTGGTGCTGCCTTCGACAGCTACCAAACCCTGCGAGGTTTGCGCACACTCTATCCCCGGATTAAGTACCAACAGGAAACGACTGCGGAATTGGTCGAGGCATTGCAGGCCTGCAAAAATGTCAAAAAAATTTATTATCCCGGTCTCACCAGCCATCGGGGTCACGAAATTGCCGCCCGCCAGCAGCGGGGCTTTGGTTCCATGGTCAGCGTGGCATTTGAGGAGCATGTGGATGTGGTCGCCTTGTTGAAAAATTTGCGTCTATTTACGATTGCGGAATCGTTGGGCGGCTTTGAAAGCCTTGCTTGCCTTCCGGCGACCATGACCCATGGGGCGATGCCCGCTGAAGCCCGGGCAGTGGCAGGCATTTCTGATAGACTCGTGCGGTTTTCCATTGGTCTTGAGCATGTGGATGATCTAACCCGTGACCTTTTTGCCGCAATAGCTATTGCAATTGACAAAAAAATTAAACCCGATCTTGATCAATCTCCCTGTATGGGGCTTGCTGGTGAAAGCAACCCTTCGCCCGCGCAAGAAAGAGTGTCACCATGGGTATAGATACACACTATGTTGAAACCAAGAGGTCGCTTAATGGGAGCGGCGGGGAGGCTGGGGCGCAATCTTCTTCAAAGGTTCCGCAGTCGATAGCCCATATAACGCCGTTCAAAGTGCTGAAATTTGGATCTTCCATTTTGCGTGGTCCAAAAGATCTCCCGCGCGTGGTTGCGGAAATCTATCGATATCACCGCAAGGGTATAAAAATTATTGCGGTGGTGTCTGCTTTTAATGGAGATACTGACCGATTGATTGAAGAGGCTTCGTCCTTTGGTGCAGAGAAGGATAATATCCATGCCCCAAGATTTATCTCATTAGGGGAATATCGCACCGCCGCTCTGCTGGCGATTGCCTGTGATCAGGCCGGGTTGGCAGCCGGCGTGCTTGGGGCGCGGGCGTTGGGTTTTCGGGCCAAGGGACATCCTCACCGCGCCGACCCGTTGGGGATAGATAAACAAAAGTTGTTACAAGCTTTGAAGCAAAATGATGTGGCTATTATCCCCGGCTTTGTCGCCATCGGTGAGAGTGGTGAGCCAGTATTGCTGGGGCGTGGTGGCTCTGATCTCAGCGCGATGATTTTGGCCGCTGAGCTGGGGCTAGAAGAGGCGGTATTGCTTAAAGATGTTGATGGGGTTTATGAGCAAGATCCAGCACAGGCGGTTGGTGCCCTAAAACGCTATTCGCACATTAGCTATGAGGACGCCCGTCACGTTGCTGGGGAGTTGGTTCAGGAAAGAGCCATCAATCATGCAAATCGCAAAGAAATGTCTATCCGCGTTGGGTGCCTCGGAGGGGGGTATGATACCATTATCAGCGCAAAAACAATCCCACCCACAATATCAACGCGAACGAGACCCATAGTTGTGGCTTTGGCAGGATGTGGCGTGGTTGGTGGGGCGGTGGCGGATTTACTGCAGGAGCAAGCCCAAGATTTTCAACTTTGCGCTATGCTGGTACGAGATTCAAAAAAGACGCGACCCGATAGCGTGCGCGGGCTCAAACAGGTTTCTTCAGTAGAAGCGTTGTTAGACGCGCAACCGGATATTATCGTAGATGCCCTGTCCTCTGGTGCGCTAGGGGAGAGGCTGACCGAAGCTGCTCTGGCTCGCGGCATTAGTGTAAGCTCTGCCAACAAACAGGCACTTGCAGGTCGCCTTGAGCCCCTGCACAGGCTCGCCAATGAGAAGGGGGCCTGTCTAACCTATAGCGCGGCGGTTGGCGGTGGCACGCCAATGATCGAATTGGTGCGTCGTGTGGCATCATCCGCGCGAATCATTTCTATAGAGGCAGTCACCAATGGCACGGTAAATTATATTCTGTCTGGTCTGGCCAAAGGACACTCTTTTGATGAAGCGTTGAAGGCCGCCCGCAAGGCGGGCTTCGCAGAAGCGGACCCAAGCGCCGATCTCACCGGCATGGATGCGGTGGCCAAGGCCGAAATACTTGCTTGGGAAGGGTTTGAACAGGCGGTGAGTTCCACAACGCCGTCGCAAATTTTAGATGCCGCTCTTCTCGACAAAATCAGCAAAGCACCAGGGGCGTGGCGGCAGATCACACGCATTATCAGAGAAAAAGACGACAGGCCGAGGATATCCGTTTCCTATCATCGGGTTGAGGAAGATGATTTCTTTTATAAGATTAATGACGAAGCCAATGCCATTCGCATTACCACCCGTGATGGGAGCGTTTATAGCACGAAGGGCAGGGGAGCGGGGGCAGTGCCTACAGCTCATAGTATTGTTGCAGATCTCGGCGCGATCCGCCGACAGCGGGCATAATGCGCGCTTACCAGCTGTCCAACCCCTCTAGGGCTTGAACGTAAAGAGCCGGGGCTTTGGCCAGTACCGATTCGCGCCAGCGCAAATTTTGAGGGTAAAACAAATCAATCAGCCGTTGACGGGTGTTTTTTACAAAACGCGTATCTTGCGCCCCATGTTGTTTGAGCCAATCATCCAGCAAAAGGGCTTGCAGCATGGTGAATAAATCATGGGTGCCCCACTCAATGACCACACTTAAGGTTTCGGCCTTGTTAATACGGGCCAAATGGTCACGCATGCCCGATACCAACATGCCTGTATAGTTGGGTGCACTGCCTTCGAGAATATCGTCGGCATGGATTAAGTTGGGAGCCCACCATTGGGCGGCGCGTTCGTAATCTGGAGAGCCTTTGGGGGCATCGGTAATAAAAAACGGCTCTCCGAAATCGCCAATTCCCGTATGCCAGTCAATGTGAACAATTTTACGCGCCGTGCGTAAATGTTGATTGGCAATAGCGAAAAGGGTTTGCCATGACCAAGAGAGGGCATGACCGCCAAAACTCATTCCGTCGGGATGATTATATTGACCGGCCGTAACACCGTTAATGGTTTCAGCCAGCCCATGTCGGCGCGAAAAATCTTGAAAGGCCTGGGCAAACGCGGCAAGGCCTGGCTCATCCACATGGGCCGACTTAATGAGTGGGTGCAATTCGTCATAGACAGGGTTTTGCGGATAGGGGTATTGGTGATCAAGACAGTTTCGGTTGAGGTCTAGACCATCTTCATTGCCACGCCGGTCAAAAGCCCAGCCATAGGGATTGACCCCATGAACCAGTAAAATCGCTATGTTTGGCGGCAAATTATCACAAT
>JALWRV010000225.1 GCA_027080545.1 Parvularculaceae bacterium | reverse complement strand
CTGCGGGGAAAATAGATTTTTTAAGGCGGTTTTACAAATCCCGCACCGCATCCTTGCCCCATCTGGTGTGAAACCAAAGCCAATCGCCAGGGGCTTCCATAATCATTTGCCCCAAGGCCTCATTGACCTTGATTTGCGTGTTGGTGACATCGTCGCGCAAATTACCGGTCATGTCTGGCATAAAGGGGGGCTTGATCATCAATTTGAAATAGGCACCCTTTTCACGGTCTCGCTGAATCGCAACGGGTACCAACGGGCATTTATATTTAATGGCCATGCGGGCGGCGGCAACGGCGGTCATGGCCGGTTTGTTGAGAAAGGGAATGGGCTCGCCACTATTTAGTCTTTGGTCTACCAGCATCAAAAGGGAGTGCCCCTGTTGCATGATTTTCAACAAATCACGAGACCCTTGCTTGCCTTTGGGCAATTGCACCCGCGACATACAGGCGGCGCGCTTTTTAATCACCCATTCATCGGCGAGGGGGTTATTCATAGGCCGATAAACAAAACCATTACGCACCCCAGCACGATATAAAAGCGGCGACATCATTTCCCAATTGGCAAAATGGCCGGAAAAATAAATGGCCTGACGTTGGTTGCGGACCAAATCTTCTAAAATATCCGCCCCTTCCAGGGCGACCCGTCCGTCACTGAGCGGGCGAAATTGCTCAAGCTGGGTAAATTCAGCAATGGTTCGGCCAAAATTTTCCCATATATCGCGGACAATAGCCTTGTTGTCCGCCTCGCTATTGTTGGGCATCACATAGCGCAAATTGCGCAATGCGCGATTGGAAATGGGTTTTATATGAGGGCCGACAGCGCGAAACCCTTTGCCCAGAAAAGCCGATGCGCGGTCAATACCCATTAAGCCAAAAAGCCCACTCATCAGCCGGGCCAGCCCATATTCCAGATGATGGCCAAACTGCACCGGATTATTGGCGCGCCGGGGGGGCAAGGGCACATCCTTGTCCCACCGTTCCGGCGAGGCCGGGTCGCAGATGGGTAAGGTCCAAACATTATTTTCAGAAGTGCTATCAACCATGTCTTCTGTTTAGCCACCCTTGCGCGGAGGGTCCAGCACGGGGGTAAGCAATTCTGCCAACCGTGCCGGGTCATCCACCTGCATTGTGACGGGCAAGGCCAAAAACTGATCCCGCTGATCCTGAGGTAAGCGCATCCAATCTTTTTCAGTGGTGATGATGTGCGCCTTGTGATTGTCTGCCCAGGCGAGAATTTTCGCTATGGTTGCCGGATCAAACGGTTGATGGTCGCCAAGGGCCTGATGGTCCACCACATTAAGCCCGATATTTTCCAAGGTTGCAAAAAACCGCTGCGGTCGCCCGATGCCGCAAAGCGCCACATAGGGACGGGTTTGGTCAATGGCACTTACATCCGGTTGTAGCCAAGCGCGTAAGACCGGTTTGTCTAGGGCAAAGCGTCGCAGGGGGCCCACCATGTCATATTCTTTAAACGGGCAAACAAACACCAGACAATCAGCCCGATCGCGCGCTTGTTCTGGCCGCTCCCGCAAGGGCCCAGCGGGAAACCCGACCCCATTGCCAAACCCTTCTTCCCCATCAATGAGCAAGAAAGAAAAGTCTTTGTGCAAGCGAGGGTTTTGAAACCCGTCATCCAGCAATAAACAATCAGCGCCCGCATCAATGGCTTCATCACCCCCTCTGGCACGATCTGCGCTTACCCATGTGGGGGCGGTTTGATTGAGCAAAAGTGGCTCATCCCCCACCCGGGTGGCGGGCATATGGGGTTCGACCTTGAGGGGGCCTTTTTCGCTGCCCCCATAGCCTCGGGAAATAATATGCGGTTCTTGACCTATGGATTGGAGATGGCGGGCCAACATGGCGGTAAAGGGCGTCTTGCCGACCCCGCCCAAGGTAACATTGCCGACACAGATTACGGGCTTGGGAAGTTTTTCCGCCTTGGTAAAGCGGGTGCGTAAAGTGGCCCCGATAGAATATAGCCCGGCAAGGGGGGAGAGTAACACCGCCATAGGATGGCGACCGCCTTCAGGTTCGGACCAAAATTCTGGGGGCTTGATCATTGATTGATCTCCACCTCAGCCCGCGGCGCATCCATGAGCGGTTGCAATAGCGTGTCTAGGGCTTCTGTAATCTTGTCCAATACTTCACTGGCATTGGTTTCGGCCCAGCCTTCGGCGGCTTGGGCCATCGAGGCGCGGGTAACATCATCGGTCAGTAAGCGGATCAAAGAGGCGGCTAAATCTCGTTCATTGCGCACCAGAGCCGTCCCCCCAGAGCCGCGCATGGCCTTGTAGACATCTTCAAAATTGAAGATATGAGGCCCGTACAAGATGGCTGACCCCAAACGTGCGGGCTCTAGCGGATTGTGGCCCCCTATTTCAACAAGCGACCCACCGACAAAAGAAATATCTGACAGGCGATAAAAAATACCCAGCTCCCCCATAGTGTCAGCGATATAGACAGATGTTTGCGGGGTGATCGCTTGGCCTGTACTGCGTAGGGCATAGGTAATGTTTTTTGCTTCTGCGAGTTGCGCAACCTCCTTTCCCCGATTGGGATGGCGTGGGACAATGAAGGTGAAAAGGTCGGGAAATTTGCGAGCGACGCGTTGGTGTACGTCGAGGATGGCCTCTTCTTCTCCTTCATGGGTGCTGGCCGCAAGCCAATGGGGGCGCGCCTGTATATGTTTAGAAAAGACAGCGCGCTTTTCTTCATCGACGGGTAATTTGGGCGCCGCCATTTTTAAATTACCCAACATTGGTACCGGTCGCCGGGCCAGTTCGGCCAGTCTTTGGGCGTTTTGCGTATCCTGTCCCATAATCACGGAAAATGATTTGAGCATTTGCGCGATCGCATCGCGTCGTTGCAGCCAGTTTTTATAAGATTTAGGGCTCATGCGCCCATTGATCAGGGCCATGGGAATATTTCGCGTCTTGGTGAGCGAAATAAGGTTTGGCCAAATTTCTGATTCCACAAATAGGCCTATATCGGGTTTCCAATGGTCGAGAAAATTATTCACATAGGTGGGATGGTCCACGGGCACATATTGATGAGTGGCGCATTCAGGCAAGCGCTCTGCCATCAACTGGGCCGAGGTGATGGTGCCGCTGGTGACCAAAAAATGACAGTGGGGCAGAAGTTCGTGAAGCCGCTCAATCAGTGGCAAGATGGAAAGAGATTCGCCAACGCTGGCCCCATGTATCCAAATGAGCTTGCCATCGGGGCGGGGTTTTGATGCCAGCCCCCTTCGTTCGTCAATGCGCGCCGGGTCTTCCTTGCCTTTTTGCAAGCGCTTTTTCAGCGTATGGGTAGCCAGCGGGCCCATCCAGCGCGATAAAAACTGATAGAGCCGCAGCGACAAGGCTTTGGCGGTGTCATCCGTGCCTTCTTGTGAGGCCATTGGCTTGTCGGATTTACTCATCTGTTGTGCTCCGGCTCTGATAGGTCTTCTTGGGGTAAAATGCGCGCCTTGCGTTGCACCAGAGCGGCGGCCGGTTGGGGGGAGGGTTGCCCGCATAAATGGTCGGCTTTGGCCATTAGTTCGGTGAGCTGTGCTTCCAGCTCCGTGCGATAATGTTGCAATTCTTGCTCCGTTTCCCCTTTTACATAGATCGGCTTGCCATAACAAAAATGGACCTTGGCGAAGGGCAGGGCCAGCATGAACCGGTCCCAGCTATTAAAAAATTTTGCGCGGCTGGTTGAGGCCCCAACAGGCAATATTGGCACACCGGACAATTTGGCAATTTGCACAATGCCGGGTTGTAAACGTTGACGCGGCCCCCGCGGACCGTCCGGTGTCATGCCGATAACCACCCCCTCTTCGATGGCTTTCAGCAGGGTGAGGGTGGCGGAAGCCCCGGATTTTTTTTTATGTTTTTTCAGTGGATTGGCAGAAGAACCGCGCACAAATTCCACCCCCATTCGGCGTACCGCGTGGATAATAATATCCGCATCTCGGTGGTTTGAGGAAAGCATCATAAAGCGGCCATCATATTCTTGTTTCAAAAAAGCGGCCATCATGATGCGCCCATGCCAAAACCCAACAATAAAAGGTTTGCCGGACTCTATAAGCCGGTCACGATAGTCTCGATTATGGTGATGCCATCGGGAGCTGACCCGCACGAGCCAGAACCAGAAGGACGAAACATAACTCAGCATCCACAGCAAAAGGGGATGAATTTTCTTTTTCTTGGGCGACTTAGTGGCCATGAATTTTCCGTGCACCGAGATCTCGGTTCATTTAGCGGCTCGAAATAGGTCGATCCGGAGGTGAGCCTTGCTTATAAAGAGCAAAGTCCCAAGGGCAAAGACCCTTTTTAGGCGAAGTTGGGCACTGGGCTGTGCCTTGCATTTCATGGCGATAAGCGACAAATATCCTTGATAGAGAGGCCCGATCGGCGGGCCTTTGGATATTGGACGCCCCTTGACCCGTACTGACCCCACTTCTCAACGGCCAGCCGACACTCAGACCGAGGTTAAAATGGTCCCCCTATTGGGGCGGCTTTGGCGAGACTATATGGGCCGCTATTGGCCGAAACTGGTGTTGGCTTTCTTTTTCATGGTGGTGTTGGCCTTGGCCGAGGCGGGCTATGCGCTGTCTACCGAATGGGTTTTTTCCGCCTTTGGTCAAGAGAGCGGGCGTTTTCACGCAACGGCACAAAAAATCATGTTTATCGGCCCGCTGATCTTGTTTGGTCTGGGGACGTTGAATGCGCTGGCTTTGTTCTTTCAAGCACTCCTTTCCCAAGGGGTCGCCATTGCGGTATTGCGCGATTTGCAAAAAGCCATGTTTGCAAAATTTCTCCAATATGATTTTGCCCAAGCCCGCGAGGATGGCACCGGCCAGCTGGTATCGCGTTTTACCAATGATATGACGGTTTTGCGTGAAAGCCTCACCCGCGCACCCAATGCTTTGCGCGACGGGGTGCGCCTGGTCACATTGCTGGGCCTGATGATCTATTTCGATTGGGTGCTGTTTTTGGTCATCTTGATTATCTATCCAACCATTGGTTTGCCTATCACCCTCATTGGCAAAAGATTGCGACGATTGGCGCAAAGCGTACAAAATCAAATAGGTGGCATGACCGGGTTGCTGAATGAATCCATGGCCGGTGCGCGGATGGTCAAAACCTATCAACTCGAATCATATGAGCAAGCCCGAGCGGATGCGGCCTTTGACGAACGTCATGACCTGCTCGCGAAATTCATTCGTTATCGCGCCGCCAATGAGCCTTTGATTACCCTCATAGGTGCGTTTGCGGTGGCGATTGTTATCGGGGTTGCCGCATGGCGTATTGTCAATGGTGCGCTCGATTCGGCGGGGCTTATCGGGTTCATCGTTACTTTGGCGATGTTGTCGCAACCGGCTCGTGGTTTGGGCACGTTGAATGCGGTACTGCAAGAAGGGGTGGCTGCATTGGCGCGCATATTCTGGGTCATTGATCGGGATCCGGAAATAAAAGATGCCAAACAGGCAAAGCCGCTTCAATGGTCCCAAGGCCAACCTCCCGCCATTCGATTTGAGGGTGTGAGTTTTTCTTATGATGGCGAGACCAAGGCGTTGGATGATTTCTCCTTGTCCATACCGCCCGGACAGATTGTGGCTCTTGTGGGTGAAAGTGGTGCGGGTAAGTCGACCCTGTTTAATTTGCTCCCCCGGCTTTATGATATTCAATCGGGGTCTATTCATAT
>JALWRV010000224.1 GCA_027080545.1 Parvularculaceae bacterium | reverse complement strand
ATATTTCACCCTGGAAGGGCGCGGATTAATTAATTTGCCGGACCAGACACTAACTTTACAAATCGCGCCCCTTCTAACCAATTTGCAAGGCGACAACGGACAGGGCCTACCGATTCCATTGCAAATCACAGGTGGCTTTAACAGTGTTTCTTTTTCAGTAGACACCCAAACCCTGCTGCGCTCTCTGGCGGATAATCGCCTGCGTAGTCTATTACAACAAAATGGTATTGATATTCCCGACGGCACGAGCCTTGGCGACATAGTGCGCAGTGAGGCTGAAGACCGCCTCAAAGAGGCAATCGGTTTACCAAATAACAAAAATACGCCTGAGCCAAATAATTCAGAGTCCGCTCCTCCTGCGGAGCCTCCTGTACAACCGGCAAATGGCGAAGAAAACAGCAACCAAACCTCTCTGGAAGATCTCGCCCGAGAGCGGGCCGAGGAAGAATTGGCCAATATTCTAGGCTTTCCCAAAAACAAAGCCCCAACAGAAGAGGCCCCCAGTGATAACCAAGACGATACGCAAACCGAGGATGACACAACGCCATAATCAGCTTTGGCAAAAGATATAGAATTAAAATTAGCCACGACCATGAGCAGTTGCATTGCCTGCCACCAAACCTATCAAATAGGCCGCGCCCAATAATGGGCGAGACTTCGGTATGGGGCCATAATTTTGGCCCCATATATCAGCTGCAGCGCAAAAAACGAAAATCCGCCCCATGACCCAGAAACGGCCTGAGAAATTCAATATTGATAAGAAATTTTCTTTATTCAGCGATCATTTCAGGCCAAAAATTGTCGCCGCCTTGAATGGCCAACATTTCAAACTGGCAAAAATCAAAGGAGAGTTTCCTTGGCACACACATCCAGACGCCGATGAAATGTTCCTAATCTGGCGTGGGGAAATCCGTCTCGAATTCCGCACCCACAGCGTATCCCTCACCGCCGGTGAAGCCATTATCGTTCCCAAAGGCACAGAGCACCGTCCCATCGCCCATAAAGAAGCCGAAATCATCCTTATCGAACCGGAAGGTGTAAAAAATACGGGCGATAATTCGCAAGACGAACTCTATTCCGCCCCTGATAATATATGGATTTAACGGCAAATCCCTAAGCGCCGAGAATAAAATCATCCGCAAAGGTCAAATTCGCCACATCCATATTCTGGATAATCAACAAGGCGTCGTCGATTGTATAGACAGGGGCCTTCTCATTGCGCGCCAATACCAGCCAGACATCTGCACCACTTTGCATCAACACCAGACTATCAACAAGATTAGCCTGCAAGCCGCCACGCCCATCCAATAGCATCACATCGCGGGGCATCGCCGACAAGTCGATGCGATCTTGCCCGTCTTGAAAATCAGTGATGATGTCAGTGCCGGAAAAATAGCTGAAGTGAAAAACATCTGCCCCGAAACCGCCGGTCATAATGTCGTCCCCACGGCTATCATAGAGATTGTCATTATTACCACCCCCATCAAGCTCATATCCCTGATAGCCGGTCACCACCACATAATCCGGTAAAGCTTGAGAAATATGCAGCGTATAGGTCTCGCCCGCAGGGGCACCGGTGCCAAAGCCCGCCGAACTCCATTCATTGACCATGATATAATAGGTGCCACTTTGCGAAAATTCATAAGACAGGAAAGAATCTTGTGCTTTTGAACTGCCGGCATCAATTGAACTGTCATCATTGGAAAACAACAGATTGCCCGCCGCATCATAAAGATAGAGATAGCTATCGAGCCCGGTGGACGTACCATCAATATCGAAAGAAAGAATGGTCCCCGCCTCACCAACTGTGAAGCTATAATATTCCAGCGCCCCACTGGCGGTTGCCTGAATTTCCACGTGGGGGATGGTGGTTGAAAAATCCACATTCCCATTGGTCGCTAACGTATAAAAACTATCAATATTGATCGCATTGGCGATGGAATCGTTAACCGTTGCCTGATCTTTGACCAGCACGTTGGGACTTGAAGAATAGCCCGTATAGGTGCGCCCATAGCTGTTCGAGAAAATGTGGTCGCCCGCATATAAAATATCGCGCCCTTCGCCACCAATGGCTTTTTCAATAATCGCCCCCATGGCAATCGAAACATTGCCCGTATTGCCGCCAACATTGGAAAAATGCCCTTCACGCAGATCAAGGATTTGATCATCAATATAACCGGTAAAGTTAAGCGTATCGAAACCGCCCGCATCCCAAACCGCAAATACCGGTACTTCCGTGCTCGACGCATTATAAAAATCACGGCCCGTATTATTGTTAAAGCCGTAAACGGTATCACCGGTGCGGGTGGTGGTGTTGGCCCCATAGAGCATCTGCAGGGCCGCAATATCATCCAACAAAGGCGCTGAGGCAAAAAGCGGCAAATTACTGCCCGTATTGCCACCACTGAAATAGGACATCACCGTATATTGACGGCTGTCTTCATAATATTCCGCATTGGCCGAATAGGTTATGGTTTGACCAGCGCCGGCATTGTAAGCCCCCGGATGCGACAGGCCAACCGCATGGCCAAATTCATGGACCAGAACCTGACGGCCATAATTATTCAGTGATGGCGACGCATTGTAAGATTGGGTAGAATTGAACCAAGCATCACCAGAACTACTACCGATCGCCGTGTCGCCGGGAAAATAAGCAAAGGCCGCCGCACCGCTAGAGCCCGATGAATAGTTGGCAAACAGCATGGTCGCGCTATCTGAATAGGTCGTGCCCTGACGAACGAAGGTAATGTTTGCAACATCGGAAATAGATTGCAGGGCTAGCTCTGCGGCGGCTATTTGGGTCGCATTAAACTGCGAAAAGCCTGCCGTATCGCTGGGCATGGTTGCTGGAGCCGTTTGCCGATAGGCATAGGTGACACTCACCCCGCTCGCTCCCCAACTTGCGCCGGAGCGAATGAGCTGGGCTGCCGCTTGATCAACGGTGAAAGAAATTTTCCCATTGGTTTGCGTGCCCATGCCCCGCTCATCAGCATTGAGAAAATATTGTGGATCATCAAAGCCGGGGGCCGCTAAACCAAAAACATTATCTGGCAAATAGTGCGGGGCCAGCAAATCTTTTTGCTCCCCAAGCAAGAACGCACTAGGAGATGACGCATCTGACATTTCGGTCAAACCATCAAACGCTGTGAAAGTCTGAATATCGGCGAATAGCCCATCTTCTTTATCGGCCCAACGGGGGGCGCGCCACATTTCAGTCATTCGTTGAATCTCCATGGATTTGCATATATCAGGGCGTAATTGTGCCCGATATTCCCCCCCTTGCCAAGCAAAAGCGTATAGGAGAACCGTTCACAATTAAGCGCAAATCCTACTACAAACTGCCCTTAGAGGCGATTTGTCCCGAAATGATATGCGAAAGATCAGGATTTTTTCCCAAATAGAGATCCAAGCAAACCTTTTTTGGCCCCCGCGCTGTCTTTCGCCTTTCCACCGTTGCGAAATTCCGGCAGCACATAGTCCTTGAACATTTTGCGCAATTCCGTTTTCAGCACTTTGCCGGTGGCTCCAATGGGAATTTCATCAATAATTTCCACAGCATCCGGGCAAGAAATTTTCGGCAGTTTGCCGCAAACAAATTGACGGATTTCTTCAGGCTCGGCTGTTTTTCCTTGCTTGAGCGCAACGATTAACAAGGGGCGCTCCTGCCATTTCGGATGCGGCACCCCAATAGCGGCTGCTTGGCTCACAGCCGGATGCAACAGGGCCGAATTTTCTATATCCAGCGTGGAAATCCACTCGCCGCCAGATTTGATAACATCTTTTGCTCGGTCGGTGATTTGCATGCGACCATCGGGGTGGATCACCGCCACATCGCCCGTATCAAACCAGCCATCTTTCGTCAGCGTTGGTTTGTCAGCCTTATAATAGTCTGAGATCACATAAGGCCCACGCACTTGTAAATGACCATCGCTTTCACCGTCCCACGGCAAGACCTTTCCGTCATCAGAAACAATCCGCATGTCTATAAATGGCAGGGCCCGCCCTTGTAAAAGCTGTATGGGAATACGCTCTTCCATGGGCAAATCATAAAAGCCCGGATCTTCCGCATTAACCGTGCCGGTCGGTGACAGTTCGGTCATGCCCCAACCTTGGCGCACATGAACCCCATGGGCTTCAAACCCTCGGATAATTGCTTCCGACAGGGCCGCACCGCCGACCAACGTATATTTCATTTTGGTAAAAGTCTTACCATTATCATTCACATAGTCGAGCAAGCTCAACCATACCGTTGGCACCCCTAGGGAATAGGTCACGTCTTCAGCTTCAATCAGATCATAGAGGCTTTTACCATCCAATTGCGGTCCCGGCATTACCAATTTTGCTCCCACCAATAAAGCCGCATACGGAACATTCCACGCATTCACATGAAACATCGGCACCACGGGCAAAATTGCATCCGCATTGGTGCATCCGAACGAAGCCGGCAGACAGGTCACCAGCGCTTGCAACACCACCGCGCGATGCGAATAGAGAACCCCTTTGGGCTGTCCTGTCGTGCCAGAGGTATAACACATGGAACAGGCTTCGTTTTCGTCTAAGTCAGGCCAATCATATTGGTCTTTTTCTTTGGCCATCAACTCTTCATAAATGAGCGGTTTAATGGGCGATTTTTTGGGCGCGTTTGCCTTGTCGGTCATCGCCACATAGCCTCGGACATTTTGTAAATTTGGGGCGAGGGCTTCGACCAGCGGTGCAAAGGTTAAATCATAAAAAATAAACTTATCATCCGCGTGATTGATGACATAGTTGGCGTTTTCCGGCCCCAGACGTGGGTTGATGGTGTGACACACCGCCCCCATACACCCCAGCGCATAATAAAGCTCGAGCTGGCGGTGGGTGTTCCAGCCCATCACCCCAACCCGGTCCCCGCGCTTGACCCCGAGGCGCACCAGCACATTGGCTAGTTGTTGAAATCGCTTGGCGGCATCGGCAAATGAATATCGAAACATTCCCCCTTCAACCAGACGCGTGACAATCTCCTGGTCAGGGAAATTATGCACCGCAGCGTTTAATATCCCCTTGATGGTCAATTGGGTATTCATCATCAGTCCGGGTAATACAGGGCCTTGCATAAAATCTCTTCCTCCAGCGTAAATTCTTGATCTTTTGACTAACCTTGCCCGAATCGTCCGCGATAGGCAATTGATAGACGCAGGCCCTCAAAGCAGACCCCTGATATGAGCGCGGTCGCAGTGGATTTGCGACAAGGCAAAAACCGACTATGACAAGCCATGCCCCGGATAAGTGTCATCATCGTCCTATGGAATTGCCAAACCACCCTGCAGCGCTGCCTTGAGGCGGTGGCGGCGCAACATTTTCGCGATTTCGAGCTGATCTTGCTCGATAATCATTCTGATGATCAATCCCTCGCGCTGGCCCGCGATTTTTTGGACCAACATGCAATAATCACGAGCAAACTCATCTGTCTGGACGAAAATAGCGGCTTTGCCGCTGGCGTGAACCGGGCGGCCCAAGAGGCCCAGGGGCAATGGTTGGCGCTGTTGAATCCCGATGCCTATGCGGACCCCCTGTGGCTCGAAAAATTGGCCACAGCCAGTGAGACCTATGCCGATTATACCGCTTTTGGTTCGGTTCAACTTGATGCCGCCCGGCCTGACCATCTTGACGGTCTGGGCGATGTCTATGCCGGATGGGGGATTGCGTGGCGGGGGGGCCATGGCCAATCAACCTCTCTCATCC
>JALWRV010000223.1 GCA_027080545.1 Parvularculaceae bacterium | reverse complement strand
CGGATTTGCGCAAACAAGGACAAGCCAAGCTGATCGACGACGCCACCCAAGCCTTGGGACCGTTGGATCTTTTGATCAATAATGCCTCGCTGTTTGAGGCCGACACGCTGGAAGATCTCAGTGAAGAGAGCTGGCATGACCATCTGGCGGTCAATCTAACCGCCCCGATCAGGCTCTCTCAACGCTTTGCCGCGCAAGCCCCCAAAGGTGCTTCCATCATCCATTTATTAGACCAGCGCGTCCTTGCCCCAACTCCGAAGTTTTTCTCCTATTCCATTGCTAAATCAGCGCTTTTTGCCGCTACCCTGACAATGGCCCAGAGCCTTGGCCCAAAAAATATCAGGGTCAATGCCATTGGCCCGGGACCAACTTTGCGCAATCACCGCCAAAGCGAGCAGGATTGGCAGCGCCAAAATGACGCGCTGCTGCTGGGCCATGGGGCAACACCGGATGACATTTGTCAGGCCATGCTCTATCTAGTGGACGCCCCAGCGGTGACCGGCCAAATGATCGCGGTCGATGGCGGGCAACATTTGGCATGGCAAACCGCCGATGTGCTGGTCAAGGAATGAGTTGAATGTCCCATAATCCGGTAAAATCTCTACTGCCCCTGCCCGACCGCGTGGCTGAACCAAGCGCCCCGCAAAGGCTGGTTTTTTTGCGCGACCTCATCCTCGATGCCGAAATTGGTGTTTACGGAGAAGAAAAAGGGCGCACCCAACCGGTCTGCATCAATCTAACCATGGATGTGCTGGAACCGGTCAATCCGCTGGCTGACGATCCGGCAGATGTGGTATGCTATAATCGTATCACGCAATCGATTGAGGCGATTTTAGCCGAAGGACATATTTTGCTGGTCGAAACCTTGGCCGAACGCATTGCGGCGCTCTGTCTCGCCCACCCAATGGTCAGCGCCGTATGGGTACGGGTAGAAAAACCACAAGCCATTGAACAAGCCGCTGCGGCCGGGGTTGAGATCTACCGCCGCAAATCAACCGTCTAATGTAGACAACCATGATTGGGAGAAAAAAATGAAAAAATTATCATTGTTATTATTGGGGGCGTCGGCACTTTTGCTCGCCGCATGCGGCAACAAGGAAGAGGCAAGCGCGCCTGATGCGGCCAAGACCGATAATAGTGAACAGGCCGCCACCAGCGGACTGCCCATAATCAATACCCCCGACCTGCCAGCTTTGAGCATAGAAAAACTCGGGGCCCGTATCGGGGTTCTGGCCAGTGACGCCTATCAAGGTCGCGCCCCCGGCACACAAGGTGGCGAGAAAACCGTTGCCTGGCTTGAAGAACAAATGGCAGCCCTTGGTCTGGCACCTGCCAATGGAGACAGCTATTTGCAAGAAGTGCCGTTGGTGGAAGTTACCCTAGATCCAGCCAAGAGCAACTTCACCATATCTGCCGGTGATGGCTCTTCGCGCAGCCTCGACTATGGCGATGAAGCCATGTTCTGGACCAAACGGGTCAGCGAAAAAGTCAGTTTCGACAATAGCGAATTGGTATTTGTCGGCCATGGGATAGTAGCACCGGAATATGGCTGGAATGATTATGAAGGCATGGATGTCACCGGCAAAACCGTGGTCATGCTGGTCAATGATCCGGGTTACCGCGACCCTGAATCAGGTTTGTTCAATGGCAATGCCATGACCTATTATGGCCGCTGGACTTATAAATATGAAGAAGCCGCCCGCCAAGGTGCGGCCGCTGCCATTGTCATTCACCAAACCGCCCCCGCCGCCTATGGCTGGGGGGTTGTTTCTGGCTCATGGTCCGGGCCGCAGCTCGATCTGGAACGTCCCGATGGCGGGGCTTCACGGGTCGCCTTGGAAGGCTGGATCACCATTGAAACCGCCCGTGACCTGTTCCAGCAGGCCGGGCTTGATTTTGATGCGGCAGAAAAAGTGGCCTTATCAAAAGACTTCGCCCCTATTGATATGGGTGATCTGACCGCTTCGGGCACGATTACCAATCAAATCAATCATGCCAGCTCTTATAATGTAGCGGGCAAAATTATCGGCAGCAAAAACCCCAACGAGTATGTTCTCTACATGGCCCATTGGGACCATCTGGGGAACTCCCCTTCCTCAGCCGATGGCGACGATACCATCTTCAACGGGGCGGTCGATAACGCCACCGGCGTTGGTGGTATTTTGTCGATTGCCGAAAGCTTCGCCAAGGCGGAAACCCCGCCCGAGCGCTCTATCCTGTTTCTCGCGGTAACCGCCGAAGAAAGCGGACTGCTTGGTTCTGCCTATTTTGCGGAAGACCCCTTCGTGCCCTTAAAGCAAATCGTCGGGGGGATTAATATTGACGCCATCCTGCCAACCTCTCCGGCACGGGATATCATCGTCGTGGGCTATGGGGCCTCGCAATTGGAAGATTTGTTGAAAAAGCAGGCCAGCAAACGCGAGAAATATTTGCGCCCAGATGCTTCCCCCGAAAAGGGCTATTTCTATCGCTCCGATCATATTTCGCTGGCCAAAAAAGGCGTGCCCATGCTTTATGCCGATAGTGGCATTGACCTTGTGGATGGTGGCGAAGCGGCGGGCATGGCCTTTGCGGAAGGCTATACTGAAAACCGCTATCACAAACCAACCGACGAATTTACCGGTGACTGGGATTTAAGCGGCATGATCGAGCTGTTGGAAATTTTACGGGATATGGGGGCCGACATGGCCTATTCAGATTTCTCGCCCAACTGGTATGAGGGCAATGAGTTCCGCGCCATCCGCGACGCCATGTAAGGGGTTTTAACCCTGAAGAAAAAGGCGGCTCATTCGCAAGCATTTCCAAGCGAAGTGGATACCGGTTCGCGTGAAGGAAATACGACCACTTTAAAATTTGTAACATTTGTATTTTTTATAAAATACAAATGTTACAGGGCGCCTTTTTTGTTGGGGATTGCCTTCCCAATCCCTCGCGGAAATACCACACCCAAACGCCATCCTTCGAGACGCCGCTATGCGGCTCCTCAGGATGAGCAAAAAATAGTGGAAAGAACAATATCAAAAAAAGAAAAGGACTCATCCTGAGGAGAACCGCAGGTCCGTCTCGAAGGATGGCGGGTGAAGAAACTAAGTCTCAACAGGGCCACTTCCCCCGTTTCACGGGGGAAGAATAATCGGAAGCGTTTTATTCGCATTCAGCCAATAAGTTTTCTTCTATCATTAGCTCAAACAGAATTCCTCCCCCGCTCGCGGGGGAGGTGCCGATCCTTCGACAAGCTCAGGATGAGGGGCGGAGGGGGCAACACGTTTTCAGGGTGGGAAAGATTGCGTAAGAGGAAGCAAGTCAGCTCCCTGCCCGCTCCTTTACGCCGCTTTATAAAACTTCTCGCCCGCTTTCGCCTTTTCCCGGAACAGATCCGGCGGGGCAAAACGTTCTCCATATTTCTTGGCGAGGCGGTCTGCGGTCTCCACAAATTTATCAACCCCAATCGTGTCGATATGGCTCATGGGGCCGCCGGTCCAGGGGGCAAAACCCCAACCAAAAATAGCACCGAGATCAGCCGAAGCCGGATCGTGGACCACATCAGCCGCATAGCAGCGGGCAACCGCCACAAGCTGGCAATAAAGCAGGCGCTCTTTCACCTCCTCAGGGCTTGGCTGATTTTCCAATGGTGGGAAATGTTTCGACAATTCCGGCCATAAATGTTTTTTGCCGCCTTGGGGATAATCATAAAAACCACCGCCGGATTTGCGCCCCTTCCGGCCCCATTCGACGACAAATTTTTCCAGCAAATCTTCTATCCCTGTGGGTTGATATTTATCGCCCATCTCTTCTTGGGCCGCTTTCATAATGCGATAACCAAGCTCTTGAGATGTTTCATCGGACAGTGCCAACGGCCCCACGGGCATGCCCATATGCACCGCGCAATTGTCGATAAGCGCGGGGTTAATCCCCTCTTTGACCATCAACATGGCCTCATTGAGATAGGGCATGACCACGCTATTGGCATAAAAGCCGCGCGTATCGGAAACGACAATCGGCGTCTTTTTTATCTTGCCGACAAAATCAAGCGCCGCCGCCAAAGGCAGATCCCCCGATTGCTGACCGGGAATGATTTCCACCAAAGGCATTTTATCCACCGGCGAGAAGAAGTGAATGCCGATAAATTGATCGGGCCGCGTGGAATTTTTTGCCAAAGAGGTAATCGGAATGGTCGAGGTATTCGACGCAAAGACCACATCCTTGCCAATCACCGCTTCGGTTTTTTCAATCACATCCTTTTTGACCCCCGGGTCCTCAAACACCGCCTCAATGATGAGATCCACATCTTTTAGGTCATTATAATCGGTGGTGGTGTGGATTTTGGCGAGCATGGCCTCGGATTTTTCCTTGGTCAGCTTGCCCCGGGAAATACCCTTTTCATTTAATTTGCGCGAATAATCCTTACCCTTTTCCGCATAATCCATTTCGCGATCAAGCAGCACCACATCCATGCCCGCTTTGGCCGCCACATAGGCAATGCCGGCGCCCATCATGCCCGCACCTAATACACCGATTTTATTCAACTCCAATTTCGGTACAGATTTTGGCCGCGCCATACCTTTTTCGGCGGCCTGCTTATTGATGAACAGGGTACGGATCATATTTTGTGTCTGGGCGCTCAACAAAAGCGTGGTGAAATATTTGCTTTCCAATTTGATCGCCGTGTCAAAAGGCACGATGGAGCCTTCATAAACACAAGAGAGAATTTTCTGCACCGCCGGATAGTTGTGATTGGTCATTTTTTGCGCCAAAGCGGCCGCGCCCGCGAACACTGGCACCACGCGGGGGTCCATAGCCCCCTGCCCGCCGGGGAACTTAAAGCCCTTTTTATCCCATGGGGCTGTCACTTTGGGATTGGCTTTAATCCATTCTTTTGCCCTGGCCGCAATCTCCCCATGGGGGACAATTTCATCAATCAGATTTTGCGCCTTGGTCTTGCCCGCATCAAGAGGTTTGCCAGAGGTGCAAAGCTGTAAGGCGTTTTGAATGCCCGCAAGGCGCGGCGTGCGCTGGGTGCCACCGGCCCCGGGCAATAGCCCCACCTGCACTTCCGGAAAGCCAAATTTTACCTTGGGGCTGTCGGAAACCACCCGATAATGACAGGCAAGCGCCAATTCAAACCCGCCGCCGAGGGCCAGGCCGTTGACCGCCGCCACAAAAGGCTTGGTGGTCTCCCCTTTAACCAACGCTTTGGCCGCTTTGCCGCCGGTTTCCATTTTGCGCAAAATGCGATTGAGATTAAACGCTGCCTTATAGGCATCAGCCACGCTGGGGCTCGCCCCGCTATCGCCCAACATGCGCAAATCCGCCCCCGCCAAAAAACCGCTATCTTTGGCCGAGGTCACCACCGCGCCAATGATTTTGTCATCACCGAGAACCTTGTCCACCGCCGCTTCAAATTCTTCGATCAGGCCCGCGTTCCAGACATTCATGGACTGGCCTTCAAGATCAATCGCCAGCGTTGCAATGCCGCCACCATCCACATCAAATTTAATATTCTTATACATCTTCCAAGTCTCCAATGAGAATGATTATACCCGCTCGATTATCGTTGCTGTGCCCATGCCGGCGCCAATGCATAAAGTCACCAAAGCATTTTCCTTATCCGCCCGCTCCATCTCGTCCAAAGCGGTGCCGAGAATCATTGCCCCCGTCGCGCCCATGGGGTGGCCCATAGCAATTGCCCCGCCACAGACATTGATCTCGTCATGGGAAAGATC
>JALWRV010000222.1 GCA_027080545.1 Parvularculaceae bacterium | reverse complement strand
CCCATCGGGTCAGATGAGAAAAATCAGCCGGATCAACCCCGGACCACCGTCCCGTGCGCACCCAGCACCAATTGGCCATATCGGCAATAGAATAGTCTCCGGCGAGAAATTCATTGTTCTGCAAATGGCCATCCAAAACCCCGAACAAGCGACGCACTTCACTTTGATAGCGATCAATCGCGGCCTGAATTTTTTCCGGAAAATAACGATAGAACACATTGGCCTGTCCCATCATCGGCCCCACGCCACCCATCTGGAACATCAGCCATTGCAAAACCCGCGACCGACCTTTGACATCTGTCGGTAAAAACTGACCGGTCTTTTCTGCCAGATAAATCAATATCGCCCCGGACTCAAACACCGTGAACCCATCCGCTTCCCGGTCAACAATAACCGGTATGCGACCATTGGGATTGCGGGCAAGAAACGCAAGCTGTTTTTGCTCGCCCTTGGTCAGGCTGATCTCATAGACCTCATAAGCCAACCCCATTTCTTCCAGCGCAACAGAGGCCTTCCAACCATTAGGCGTAGCGGCGGTGTATAGATCAATCATGGGGCATGTCCTTGCGTTTGCGAGCGGCAAAGACTAGCCCCATTGGCCAAGGGGCGATAGTCACATAAGTGTGAAACACGGCACTGAAAAAGGCCAAAGCCCTTATTTAATATCCCTCAACTCCACATCAAAGATCAGCACCTCATTGGGACCAATTTCACCCGTGGGCACCCCGCCTTCCCCATAGGCAAGCTCGGGGGGGATAAAAAAGCGAAAACTGTCCCCTTCCGCCATCAATTGCAGCCCTTCGGTCCAGCCGGGAATAACCCGGCTCAAAGTGAAGGTAGCCGTTTGACCGCGCGAATAGGAGCTATCAAACTCGGTGCCATCCAAAAGCGTCCCGCGATAGTCAACTTCAACCCGGTCGCTGGGTTTGGGATGAACATCGCTGTCCGATTTTTTGATGATTTGATATTGCAAGCCCGACGCGGTGGTCTTGACCCCTTCTTTTTGAGCGTTTTCTTGCAAGAATTGGGTGGCGATCTGGCGATTGCGCTCGGGGTTGATCACTTTCAGCAATTCAACATCAAAAACCAATGTGGCATCGGGACCAATCGGGCTGCCCGGCGCACCGGTAGAGCCATAAGCAAGCTCCGACGGAATCGTCAACTCGGCCTGTGCACATTCGGATAGTTCCTGAAAGCCCAGGGTCCAGCCTTTAATCACCCGATTAAGCGGAAAAATAATCGGCTCTCCACGCTGATAGGAGCTGTCAAACACGGTGCCATCCAAAAGCTTGCCTTCATAATTGACCTTCACCAAATCGCTGGGCTTGGGGCTGATCCCGGTACCTTCGCGCAGAACTTTCACCTGCAGACCATTTTCAAGATTGATGATTTTGGGTTCTTCCAGAACATTCGCTTGCGGATCACACGACACGGCCTGATAAGGCTTTATATCCGCCCCGGCCCCGTCATCGGCACTACGCTCTACTATCGGTTGTGTTTTGCTTGCGTCACTCTCTGCCTGTTCTTTTTTACCGCATCCGGCAAGGCTCAAACCGGCAATGAGCAAAACCGCACCAGTGAGGATGAATGTTTGACGAACCGTTTGACGAACCATTGTCAGCACTCCTGCATTGTTTAACTTTTCCGGCTCGTTGATAGGCGTTTTTTCGCCCCATGTAACCTGACAATCTGGTAGGGCTTGATGGCTGGTAGGGCTTGATAGGGGCGCTACTCTTCTAGGGTCGGCCCCCCCTTTTTTTCACGACCATCATCCCTCGCGGGGGAAAGCGATTCTCTTTTCGCCCCCTTTGACAGACGAAACCCCGGGCGCACGAGATGCTCTTTGCTTACGAATCTGGGGCTGAGACAGAGTCAACTCTTTTGCCCCCCAAATTGGGGAAAAATTTTTTATCTTTTCACCGCTTTTAATCGGTCCCGAAACAACCCGCTACCAGCGCCGTAATATGCCAATCGCTTAACTCTTGAGCGCACTCAGTGCGATAGGATTAACGCCCCGTTAACGAAAAAGTTGGATTCGGCTAACAACTTCATATTGACCTCTTCCCAGCCTTGGATAACTATATGTTGTGTCAGACCCGTTCTGACGCCACCAATGATACAAACCCGAAACAATGCTTTTCGCCGGAAATTTCCGTTTCCAGCGCTCGGATTTGTGTCGCCAAAATAAGGCGGTCCCAAGCCGCCAGAACGATACCAAGAAACCGCCAAATGAGGCGCAAAAGTACCGAGCCGAGGGAACGAAAATGCCACCATTAGACAGCGTAAAATCCGCCAAAACCAGCGAAACCATCACCGATCAAGAGATGGCCGTGAAGGCGGAAATGGTGGCGGACAGCGCCCCGCGCCGCGCCGGCAAACCGGCCCGCCCCGCCTTGAAGCTGGTGCGCGAAGTGGTCGTCGATCATTCTCGCGATGCGCTGCTCACAGCCTTTGGCAAAAAGACCATGGATGATCGCTATTTGCTGGAGGGTGAAAGCTATCAGGATATGTTCGCCCGGGTCGCCACCGCCTATGGGGATGACGCCGACCATGCCCAGCGGATCTATGATTATATTTCCAAACTCTGGTTCATGCCCGCAACCCCTGTCTTGTCCAATGGCGGGGCCGCGCGGGGTTTGCCCATTTCCTGCTTCTTGAACGATGTGGCCGACAGCCTCGGCGGCATTGTCGGCACATGGAATGAAAATGTCTGGCTTGCCTCCAATGGCGGCGGCATCGGCACCTATTGGGGCGGCGTGCGCTCCATTGGCGAAAAGGTCAAAGGCGCTGGCGCCACGTCCGGCATCATCCCCTTCATCCGGGTTATGGACAGCTTGACCCTGGCCATCTCTCAAGGCTCCCTGCGCCGGGGCTCTGCCGCGTGCTATCTGGATGTGCATCATCCGGAAATTGAGGAATTTTTGGAAATCCGCAAACCCTCCGGTGATTTTAATCGCAAAAGCCTGAACCTGCATCACGGCATCAACATCACTGATGAATTTATGATGGCGGTGCGCGACGATCTGGAATTTGGCCTACGCTCGCCGAAAAGCGGCGAAGTGTTGCGCACGGTCAATGCCCGCAAGCTGTGGCAGAAAATTCTCGAAATCCGTCTGCAAACTGGCGAGCCCTATTTGATTTTCTCGGACACGGTCAATAATGCCATGCCCAAACACCAGCGCGATTTGGGACTAAAAGTTTCCACCTCCAACCTGTGTGCCGAGATTATGCTGCACACGGGCAAAGACCATTTGGGCAATGAGCGCACCGCCGTGTGCTGCCTGTCATCGGTCAATGCGGAAAAATATTTTGAATGGGTCGAAGAGCCTCGCTTCATCGAAGATGTCATGCGCTTCCTCGACAATGTGCTGCAAGACTTTATCGACCGCGCCCCGGAAGAAATGGCCAAGGCAAAATATTCTGCCATGCGCGAGCGTTCGGTGGGCCTCGGCCTCATGGGGTTCCACTCCTTCTTGCAATCCATGAACATTCCGTTTGAAAGCGCCATGGCCAAAGCGTGGAACAAGCGCCTGTTCAAACATATTCGCATGGGCGCTGACGCCGCCTCGGTGCAATTGGCCGAAGAGCGCGGGGCCTGCCTTGACGCTCAGGATCGCGGCATCAAACAGCGCTTTAGCCATAAATTGGCCATCGCCCCCACCGCCTCCATCTCGATCATTTGCGGCGGTGCTAGCCCCTGCGTCGAGCCTATTCCGGCCAATGTGTTCACCCACAAAACCCTGTCCGGCTCGTTCACGGTCAAAAATGCCGCGCTGGAAAAACTGCTCGAAGAAAAGGGCAAAAACACAGACGATGTCTGGGCCAATATTCTAGAACATGAAGGCTCGGTCCAACAGCTTGATTTTCTGTCAGAAGACGAAAAGCAAGTGTTCAAAACCGCGTTCGAGCTGGATCAACGCTGGGTGATCGAACTGGCCGCAGACCGCGCCCCCTATATTTGCCAATCCCAATCCATCAACGTCTTTTTACCGGGCGATATTGATAAATGGGATTTGCACATGCTGCACTGGCAAGCATGGGAAAAAGGCGTGAAGTCCCTCTACTATTGCCGCTCCAAATCCGTGCAACGGGCCGCCTATGCAGGCGCCAGCAAAAAACCCGTCAACGACGCCGAAGCCAGCATGGCCGCCGCCGGCGCCGCCAGGACAGATTATGACGAGTGCTTGGCTTGTCAGTAGGTAGAGATGGAGCTTGGCCACAAAAGAACACAGACGGCTCTCCTATAATGAGATACTGACCGCCAAGACAGAATTTTCCAACTGGCAAATGCCAGAAGAACTTCTAACCCTATGGCATAGATATACCAATAAACTTGGTGATGAATTCTTTATTCAAGCAGGCTTACAGTTTTTACGCGAGGCATATACCGCTCAAGCCATTGGCAAAGCGCTGAATGTCACAAAAGTCAGACTTTGTACTGAAAATAATAATCCTGACTTCGAGCTCGAAGTGAATGGAATTATATGGCCATTTGAAGTTACAGAAGTATTGGACCGAAACAGGAAGCGCGGAGACGAATACAAAAGGAAAAAATTTGCCAAGGGTAAAATACACTGCATTGACAACAGGCTATTTCGAAGTGACACCGCTACGGAAGCACTAAAAAATGCTAGCATAAAAAAATCAAAGAAAGCTTATCCCCCAAACACGAACCTAGCAATATATTTTAATAATTATTGGCCATACCCAGACCAATTTGAAAACATCTTTACAGATGGTACAGAACCGGCAAAGAACGCGTTCAAACGTATTTTATTCAATACGATGATGCCATTATACAGTGTTACGAAATGGGCAGGAAATGCTTTCACCCTTTCTAACAAGGTTACCCTGAAGAATTTTGGAAAATCTCTCATAATACTCATCCTGAGGTGCGAACGCAGTGAGCCTCGAAGGATGGAAAAAAGCACCGCTCTTTCCTGAAAATAGTTCACTCAACGCAATGCTCAGAGACGGCAAAATGTTTAAACAAACACACAGTTGCTGAGCTTGTCGAAGGACGAGGATTGCCTGCCCCCATGAAAATGGGGATCGAAGAATGGAGAAAAAACCAAACTCATCTGTGAGGTGCTTGGCGTAAGCGAGCCTTGAAGAATAGAAAAAAAGAACCCAACCTCATCTAAGAACTGCAAACGAAGCAAACCTCCAAGGATGAAAAACCCCAAACCTAGCGCAAAACTTCCCTCGCCTCGTTCAGCTTGGCCGCGATCCAATCGCTCCCCCCTTTGTCTGGGTGGGACTGCTGGATGAGACGCTTCCAACTTGCCTCTATCTCTTCTTCCGTCACCGGGTCCGTGAGGCCCAACACTGCAAGGGCTTCTTTGCGGCTCATATTGGTGCGCTTGCGGGCGCCGCGGGTGCCATAGCCCCCCTGATAGGTCTCGCCAGCCTCGCTATCGCCCTCGTCCAAGCGCGCTCTCGCATAGCTTTGCCAACCATCCAAGGCCAACCGCCCCACCCCCACCAAGGCCACAATTAACACCAATAGGCCCGAGCGCGACATCATCGCCAAAGCCAAAGCACAAAGGAACAAACCGATGCGCCCGATCCACAAAATGCGGGTCTGTTTCATCATCATGCCAAAACGCACCAGCCAATAGGAAAACAGCCCCAAACCGACAAAGAGCAATAACAAAAAGAGAACCATAATTTTCCGACTCCCCGGCGGCAAACGGACTGAGGGAAAACGAGTCTGGCGGGAAAAAGCC
>JALWRV010000221.1 GCA_027080545.1 Parvularculaceae bacterium | reverse complement strand
GGTTTAAAATCTTTTCATTGCGGCTGATGATTACGGCTTGGCCGCCCGTGACCTTATCAATGCTGGCCTGGCGCGCCTTTAGCCATGCTTCCGGATCTTCGACCCGAAGCGGTGCTTGCTCATCATCAATCTTATTGTTGACGATGCGCCAGAATAAAATCCGGTTGGCAAGATCCGCATCCTTATGGACAAGACCACCATTTTCGGCTCCCAAAACCGCCCGAATATTCGGGTCAGCCTGCACCGCACCAGCCAGTTGCAACAAGCTCAACTCGCCATCGGTCGGCGGCTCGGCAGCGCTGTCGCCAATGATCAATTGGCGGGCGCGCTCAGAAGGAGACAGCTCTTGTGGTCGTGCCTCGCCCGGGCGCGGGGGCCGCAAGCCATAATCCGGCGGCACCGTTAAAGGCGCCTTGGTCGCAATAGCAAATTCATCCGGTGTATTTTTGCCGCCAATGGCCGCACCAACCGAAGAGCACCCGCTCGCCAACAGGCCAAAAGCAGCCACCGACAAAAGCACTGGCAGGGGGAATTTCATGGGCTAAATCTCCAAACAGGCCCGAAACGGGCATCCATCAAGGGCGCATATAACCACGTTAGATGGAAAAATAAAAGCGGTTAACAGGGAATTCATCAAAGGGACAAAACCGACCCTCTCAGGATGGCTTGCGACGCAATTGACGCACCGCATCGAGGATCAGCAACCCCACCCCGAGATTGATCGCCATATCGGCAACATTGAACACCCATGGGAAATGCAGTCCAGAAAAATCTATAAAATCAACCACATAACCATAGGACAGGCGATCAAAAGCATTACCTAACGCGCCACCAATAATCGCGCCGATGCCCAGACAGGTGAGCAATCGTCTCTGGCGGGCGAGCCAGCGCACCAGATAGGCCACCACCAGAATAGACAGGCTTGAAAGGATAAGCCGTGACGACAGCCCCCCCGCGAACAGGCCGAAACTGATGCCGCGATTTTGCACGAAAGTCAGATCGAAAATTTGCGAGATTTCAATATGGCCGAAGGGGCGCTCCGGCAGGCGCAAACCGTACAATATCCACAACTTAGAGAGCTGATCCACAAGGATGACGACAAAGGCAAACCCCAAGGTCGGCCAAAACTTTTTATTTCGCGCTAGGTTTTTGCGAAAAATAGTCCAGTGACGGGCGAAGGCGCTCTTTTTCTTACCCATCTATGAGGCACCAGCCATCATGTGATCATGGGCCATGACCGCCTTTTCACATCGCCCGCACAGGGAATGGCTTGCGTCGACCTCCGGCAATATTCGCCAGCAGCGAGCGCATTTGCCGCCCTCGGCCTTTGTCGGCACCACCGCCACGCCATCGACCTCTTCCATGGTAAAGGCCGCCTGTGAAGGGGTGCCCGTTTTAAAATGGATATGGGACGTGATCGCCAATGTGGCGAAGTCAACAGTTTGGCACAGAGCCAAGAGCGCCTCATCAACCACATAGACGGTTGGGGCGGCTTCCAAACTGGCACCAATATTTTTTTCGCGGCGCTCAACCTCCAAAGCCCCCGTGACTACTTTGCGGACCATACGAATAGACTGCCAACGAGTTGCCAAATCCGGGTCGTGCCAATTTTTCGGGGTTTCAACAAAACAGTGTAGATGGACAGAATCTTTTTCCCGCACCCCAAAGCGCTGTTGCCAAACTTCTTCGGCGGTAAACACACATATAGGGGCGAGCCACAAATTGAGCCGCGCCAGAATTTCATGCATCACGGTGCGCGCGGCGCGGCGTGTCTTATGGCTTGGGTTATCGCAATAGAGACTGTCTTTACGGATGTCCAAATAGAAAGCCGATAGATCGATTGAACAAAATTCGATCAAGCGCCGCCAGACCATTTTAAAATCATACGCCTCATAGGCCGCCATGATCTGCTGATCCAGATCCGCCACCAAATGCAGCATATAGCGCTCCAGCTCCGGCATTTCATCGACGGGCAGGCGCTCACCATCATCAAAGCCGCTTACGGCACCGAGCAAATAGCGCAGCGAATTGCGCAATTTACGATAGCCGTCCACGGACGAGGCAATGATTTCCTTACCCATGCGCAAATCATCACTATAGTCTGACGAGGCCACCCAGATGCGCAAAATATCGGCCCCATATTGGCGGATCAAATCTTGTGGATCGACAACATTGCCAACGGATTTGGACATTTTATGGCCTTGCTCATCAAGCACAAAACCATGGGTCAAAACGGTTTCAAAAGGAGCCCGACCTCTGGTGCCGCAACTTTCTAGGAGCGAGGATTGGAACCAGCCGCGATGCTGGTCCGAGCCTTCGAGATAAAGGTCCGCCGGCCATTTCAGATCGTTGCGTTTTTCCAGAACAAAGGCATGGGTCGAGCCGGAATCAAACCACACATCGAGAATGTCTTCGACCTTTTGATAATCTTTGGCGTCATATTTATCGCCCAGAAATGCCTGCGCCGGGGTGTCAAACCAAGCATCCGCGCCGCGCTCGGCAATGGCTTCAATGATGCGCAGATTAACCGCCTCATCACAAAGCGGCACCCCGTTTTTGTCGGCAAAAAGAGCAATGGGGACCCCCCATGTGCGCTGGCGTGATACCAACCAATCAGGTCGCCCCTCAACCATGGCGCGGATACGGTTTTTGCCTCCGGGGGGGACAAAGCGTGTGTCTTCAATGGCGGCAAGGGCAATATCGCGCAAGCCCCCCTCGCCTTGGCCCCCCTCGCCTTGGCCATCGAGACGAACAAACCATTGCGGCGTATTGCGGAATATGATCGGTGCTTTTGAGCGCCATGAATGGGGGTAAGAATGTTTTATACGCCCGCGTGCCAATAGCCCCCCGCACTCGATCAAGGCTTTGATGACGGCTTGATTGGCCCCGCCATCGCGCCCGGCCTTTTTGCCCTCGGTGACAATGACTTTTTCACCGGTAAAGCCCGGCGCATCATCGGTAAACGCCCCGTCTGGCCCAACCGTATAGGGGATATCATCAAGAGGCAGACCATGGGCAAGCCAAGCAAAATAATCGTCCTGACCATGGCCGGGGGCCGTATGGACAAAGCCCGTACCGGCCTCTTCGGTCACATGATCGCCCGCCAGCAAGGGCACATCGAACTGATAGCCCCCGGCAAAACCAGCCAGCGGGTGGGCGCAGCGCGCGCCTTCCAACAGCCCGGGTGGCACATCGCGCACCCGTTCCCAAGTGGCAATCAGCCCTGCCTCGCGCACGCTTTCAGCCAGCGCATCCGCAACGATCAACAAATCCCCCGGTGTTGACCATGGGGCGAAGGCCAAATCCTCTTGCAAGGCTTGGACCCGATAAAGCCCGTAAGACATTTTTGGCCCATAGCAAATGGCGCGATTACCGGGAATGGTCCAGGGGGTGGTGGTCCAGATAATGATTTTGGCATCGCCAAACCCCTCATCTAAAAGCGCTTTGGGGGTGGCGTCAGTTTTGAACGGGAACTTGACCCAGATGGTGGTCGATTGGTGATCGCGATATTCTATTTCCGCTTCGGCCAGGGCGGTTTGCTCGACCGGCGACCACATCACCGGTTTTGACCCTTGGTAGACAAGCCCCTTGGCAACCAGTTTCAAAAATTCCGCGACAATGGTCGCTTCACTTTCAAATTTCATGGTCAGATAGGGATCTTCCCAATCGCCCTCAATGCCGTAACGTTTGAATTCTTGGCGCTGAATATCCACCCATTTGCGGGCATAGGCGCGACAGGCCTCGCGGAACTCCGATGCCGGCACATCGCTCTTGGCCCGGCCCCGACTGCGAAATTCTTTTTCCACTTCCCATTCGATGGGCAGGCCATGACAATCCCAGCCCGGCACATAATTGGCATCATAGCCGCTCATTTGGCGCGAGCGCACCACCAAATCTTTGAGAATTTTATTCATCGCATGGCCAATATGCAGATGGCCATTGGCATAGGGCGGCCCGTCATGGAGCACGAACGGTTTGCGGCCGTCAGATTGTTGGCGCAACAAATGATAGAGGCCCATCTTTTGCCAGCGCTGCAAATGTTCCGGTTCTTTTTTCGGTAGCCCGGCACGCATGGGAAAATCGGTTTGGGGCAGAAAAAGAGTGTCTTTATAATCGCGAGAATCGGGCATGGGGGTCATTTCATTCGCTCAGCGCTAGCGCTCAGGAGATACGCTTTCTATCTAAGGCGGGGACGGGCAAGGCTTGCCATAGCGGCGCGCCCCCATCAACGGCAAATCATTAAAAAAGGGGTTTGACAGAATTTGCGCGCCTTATTCAAGCCCATTCACCACCGGACAGGATGAAATCGGTGCCAATGTCGGTGCCAATGAAAAGCTGAAGCGATAATTTTGCCGGAATCGGGCCTAGAGATCAGGCCTCCCGCACGAAGGGGCGTTGGGGTGGATCGGTCTCTTCTGGCGTGGGCAGCGGGCTATCGGCGGGGGTCTGAGGTATTGGAGGCTGGGATAGTGGGGGCCGAGTTACTGTCCCGAACAGTACCGAAAAACGTGCCGCACACCCACTTGAGGTCCAAACGCTCTGGCCCTCTAGCCCCCAACTAACCCCATAGATGCAGGGCGTATGGGACAAGGTGCGCACCAGCGCCACTTGCTCTGGGTTTTGCGGCAAAGGGCAGATGACACGCTTTGCCATCTTAGTGGAGACACAGGTGATCAGGGTGGTGTTTGCGCTCGGGGAAAGGCGGGGGGCGGAAAGAGCCTCTTGCGCACCTGCTTCCGGGCGGGCTTCGGGGGTTGGCTTATTGGGGGGCTCGAGAGGCAGGGCGATCGCGGCTGACAAGAGCGATAGTCCCATGGCGGCCAAAAAGGCGGACAAGAACACGACCCCGCGATAGGTACGGGCATTTCGGGGGCGGCGGTTTAGCAATAGGCGCATCAGACGCTCCTTTCGCAACGTTCAAAGCCCCAGCACAGCCATCCTATCCCCAAAATAGACAGGGGGGATAGTTATATTCTAACGTAGCGCTCTTTTTGTTAACGAAGATATAATGAACAGAAGGAGCGGGCCAAAGAAAAAGGATGATGGATTAACCATCATCCTTTCTGTTAGGACCTCTTGTTAGGGCCTATCTGTTGGTATGTGGCCCGAATCTACCGGTACCAGTCAAAGTCGCGAATTCTGACGCGATCACGGGTTACTTTACATTTTACCCGTGCCAGACGGCGGTGATCGCGGCCATAGGAAGAATTGCGGTAGGGGTCATAATTTCGCCCGCCCGTGGTCGAGATCAGCAATTTAACCTTCCAGCCATGATCGGTGCGATCCACATCCGCGACCCGGTCAATGCGCACATTGCGATAGCCATCGCGGCGTAAGTCATAGCTTATTTTGCGATAGCATTGGTCAATGGCGTAGCGCTTTGAGCGATTGCCATGATGACCCCCACTATAATAGTCGTCATCATCATAATCATGGTCGCCATAACCATAACCACCAGAGCCATAACCCCCTGACCCATAGCCACCAGAACCGTAACCATTTCCGGAATATTGGCCGCGCGGGGTATCATAGCCCGTATAGCCTCGAGCACGGGAATTAAGCAAAACACCAAATTCAGCGCGGCAGCCATTGGTGGTCCAAACCCCGTCACGGCTGAAGCCCCACGTATAGCCGAGGGTACATTCGGCCAAGGAGCGCTGATTGGCTATCCAGGCCCGCTCGATGCGGCCATTTACCCGACAAAATTCATAGCGGTAATCATTGGAATTACACCGCACAATCACCTGCCGGTTACCCCCATAGCCACCATAATAATCATTATGGCGGTCATTGCGCCGATCATCATCGCGCCCGCGATAGGTCGGGGCCGGATATTTTTCTGATTTGCGGTATTTTTTATCATCATCATCGTCACTACTGGCAAAGGCCGGTGTGGCAATCATCATCATTGCTACCAGCATAGAACTTAACGCCAATAGCAACGCCATCGGGCGAGGATCGGGGAAAGAAATGGCGCGCGCCCCCGAAGACGCAGAGAGAGTATTTATAGACATAGCGGTCTCCATGGTTGAGGCCACGCCATAAATATGTTGCAGCCCGTCACTTTTCCGCCCCAGCAGCGCCATGGTTAACAATCATTAAGGCAAGAGTTTGACGCCCGGATGTTGAGACCAAGACGGGGCTGACAATGATGGGAGTTTAACAGGCACAAGAATTCGTAGAATGTTCTTGAAAAACGTGCTCAGCTCATAGCCAATTTACGCCGCACGGCTGTAATCAGCGCCCGCTGAATATCATTGGGCGGAGGACCAATTTCCGCAATTTCCTCCAGCATTTGAACAAAATCACACTGCTCATCTGCGGTACAATCCGCCAGAATAGGGGCCATAATTTTAGAGAGCTGATTGCTTGCATCACCGATTTCACCCAACACAAACCGGCCAAAGCCGTAAAGTTCTTCCGCTTCCGCATGGTTACAAACAAATATTCGTTGCAACTTTAAGATAATATTATTTTGCTGTTCATTGGTTAGTGCGCCTTCATAAGCAGCAATCTGCACTGCCAATATGCTGGCTGCTTCTCGCGGGCTGTGCAAATCATCTATCAAACGGCGTTTGTTTTTACGCAACCAAGAAAAGCGGCGCGCGGCGGAATGACCTTGCCATGCCAGATCGATGCCCTGTGTTAGCACATAGATCAAGCCGACTGCCGCCCCCAATATCATGATGATTATAGCCATCTGACCTCCCCTCATCTGCGGGGAGTTTAGGATAACTCATATTTCTAATCAATTATGATAATATTTGGCATTTTCCGTGTAATAGGCGCTTGAGCCTTCATAGCCATATTGGCTTTGCTCGCGGGCATTAACCTGCGTCAGCACCGCTCCCAATATTGGCGTTGACAGGCTGGCCAATATTTTGCGGGCCGCGCGGGCAATCTTAATCGGTGTTTCGCGCCAGCGCACCACCATCAACACCGCATCCGCAACCGAGATGATGGTTCTAGTATCGGCAACGGCCGTAATGGGCGGCGTATCGAGGATCACCAGATCATAATGGGATTTTAATTTCGCCAAAAGCGCATCAAAAGCAGGAGAACCGAACAAATCTGCCCCATCTTGCACGCTCGCAGAAACCGGCACCATATGCATGGTGGTTTTTGCGTCCTTGCGGATCACTTCTTTTAAAGGTGCTTGCCCGCGCAATACTTCCAGAAGTCCGTTTTCAAAAGATGGAACCGAATCGGAAAGAATACGGCGGCGCACATCACAATCCAGCACAATCACCCGATCACCGGAAAGCGCGCAAATGCGCCCCAGACACAGGGTGGAGACGGTTTTGCCCTCGCCGGACATGGCCGAGGTGACCGCCAGAACCCGTGGGCGTGGCAGGCCATCGCGGCCCAACATTATTGACGAACGGATGGTGCGATAGCTTTCGGAAAAAGCCGAAAGCGGTTTATCCACCAAATGATTTTGTGGCGCGACATCCCCGGCCTTACCAAACAGGCCCTGCCCCAGCATCGGCACCGCCGTGATCATGGGCATGGACAGGCTATGTTCAATATCTTCAGCTGTGCGTAGACCATTATCAAATATCTCTGCCAGCAGAACCAGCATCGCCCCGATGGCGCCACCGAGAATCGTGCCCAACAAAATATTCAGCATTTTATTGGGAAACGCCGTCTTGGTGGGTATGGTGGCCCGCGCGCCAATACGCGCATCGGCCTGGGTGAGGTCAGCGATTTGGCTGGTTTCCTTGAACCGGCTCAAAGCAAATTCCAACTGTTCTCGAGAGGCTTCCGCTTCACGCTCTAGCTCGCGCAAACGCACCAGCGCTGCGTTATTTTCTTGCAGCTCAACCTTATTGGCATTGAGGCTTGATTCCAGCGTGCGCACTTTTTGCCGTGAAATATTTACTTCACTTTCAAGGCTTGAAACGATCCGCGCCACTTCCTGTTCAATCTGGCGGGTGAGGCCCTCTTCTTCCTGTTGGATTTTTATAATTTGCGGGTGGCGCGGGCCATAGCGGGTTTGCAATTCGGATTTACGCCGCTCCAGATCTGCCTGTTGGGCCCGCAGTCCACCGATTACCGGCGACGATAAAACCTCGCCAATATTATCCGCGCTCTCACCACTATCCAATTTTGACTTCACATTGTTCAAGCGCGCTTCTTTTTCCGCCAACTCCGCTTTTTGAATGATCAGCTGGCCATTTAATTCTGAAATCTGTTCTTCTGACAGGAGCGATCCATTTTGTGTGCTCACCAAGCCCGTTTCCGCGCGGTAAGCCTCAACCGCTTGTTCCGCTTCGCGCACATTATCGCGCAAACTTTCCAATTGCTCGGCGAGATAATTATTCTCGCGCTGAATTTCCTCAAATTTCGCATCAAGCTGAGACACGAGATATTGATCGACAAAGGCGTTGGTGATGGTCGCCGCTTTAACCGGATCTTCGCTTTCAAAACGCAAAGAAATAACTCGCGAAGTGCCCTCGCGCTCGACGGAGGTTGCTTTGATCAAGCGATCAACGGTCTTTTCCCGTTCGATGCGGGCGGCGATGTTTTCATCCAAATGCTTATTCACCTGTGAAGGGAAAAGCCCGCGCACGGTTTTTTTCAACTTGGCAAAACCGACCGGCTCTTCTAAAGCGCGATTAAATTCCGGATCATCCCCAAGTGACAGCTTGTCCATAACTTTTTCGGCAATGGCACGGCTTTTCATAACCTCGACTTCCGTATCAACCGCTGCATTATCCAGAGGTAGGCCCGCCACGGCCGCTTGATAATCGACCCCTGCCGATTCGCGCGGGTCGATGATCAGCTCTGCATGGGCCTGATATTTTGGCGTCATTTGCAAGGTAACCATGACCACCACAGCCAGAACCAACAAGGCGGCCCCAAGAAATAATTTCATGCGGCGACGAAAAATAGCCAGCAATAAGGGCAAGTCGATTAAAGCGCGCCCCCAACCTTCGCCCATATTTTGAAAGGCGGAAGGATTTTGGCTCGGCGCCTCTATCATCTGATTATGGTTCATGGGTCCGTGACCTTTGTGCAAGTCCTCAGCAGAATAGGAATCCATTCACGCCCTCCAGCGATATGGCGCAACACTGCGCTCCAACACTATCATAAAAGCAAAATGCGCGCCAAAGGCGCGCACTCTACATTAATTTTTCGTGCTTTTGGGGCATCCCCCACGCCTAGCGTTCCGCAGTCAACGTGATCATAAACTCGTTGGTTTCATAATCCTTGCCGAAGAAACCCGCGCTTCCCTGCAAGGCCGGATCAAGGCTGGTTTCATTATTCTCATAAAGATATTCTGCCTTGGCGGAAAAAATTCGATTGATGAACCATTTTACCCCAACTCCGGCGCCATAGCGATCATCGGTGCGGGTAATATCTTCATATTCATCCTTGCCGATACCAGCGGTGACATAACCCAGCAGGTTGGGCGCTAATTCATGGTCAACCCGGGCCACCAATTCGCTGGCCGTATAACCGCCAGTGCTGAACAAAGCACTTTCCCGCACATCCCGCGAACCGGACAGGGAAACGGTGGTTAATTGTGTTGGGAACCACTCAATTCCCGCATCAACACTGATACCGGAAATAGAGCGCAAGGAAGGATCATCATAATCCTGTTCCATATAGCCAACGGCAAGGGCACCACGGGCCAGACGCGTAATGTCAAAATCAATGCCCGCTTGCGCCGTCCAACCATCGGAATCACGGTTCAGGCCATTATTATCCAAGCCATTATAGTCGCGCTGATTATAGCCAAGCCGGCCAAACACCGCCGCATCGCGGGTGATGGCAAAGCCCAGCTCTCCCACATAGCGAATTTCCAACCGATCGCGATATTGTTGGTCTAGCGTGCCGCCGCCAACCAATTTGGCGTCTTTATAATCATAATCCCGCAAGCTGACATCGGTGCGAGCGCGAAAGCGCCCCCATTCATGGCGTGAACCAATATTGGCCTTGGTCAAAGAATATTCAATCGGCTCGCGCGGGGCCGCGACAACAGAGGTGGCCTTGCGGCTTTCGTTCAATTGATCGTAAGACGCCCCGCCCACAATGGCGAAAGAACGTTTTACATCCAGACGGCCATCCACAAAAACGCCTGTATTGAAAACATTTTCATCATCAAATTCGGTATGTTGATAGCCTTCCCCATAAGCCCCAAAGCGCAACGCATGGCGGCTCCAATTGCTCTCAGCCTGAAAGCTGGGGCGAACAATATAATAAACATCCGATTGCTCGCCGAATTGGGGCGACACCGTGCGGTCAATCGCAAACACATTATCCGTAGAGGCGATGGTTACATCGACCCGGGGGCGCACGAGAAAGCTGCCCATGCGGATACCCAAAGGCTCATAACCTTCGCGCTCGCGCTCGGTTACAGAAACATTGCGGTCGCGTGTAAACAGTGATTCTGCCGACGCCTGGGATGTTACCACCATGGCCCCCAAAGAGACCCCAACCACTAAACTCTTTTTTACTATGCCCGATACGCGCATCTTCAACCCCGTTTTACCATATTTGACCAATCGTCAGGCCCGCTTTCACGATCCGCGAGCCCATTTTCAAAATGATTGGTGCAAACCCCATGCCGTTTTCGCCCATAAGGGAAAACAGCCCCAACATTTTTGATTATAGCATCAAGAACAGGGGCGATGGAAAGTTAATTCCTGTCTCACAGCGGATAAATCCCGAAATAAGACAATCATGCAACGGGGATAGGCGCCAGATATGTGCTTTTTGCACAAGTCTAGGCTGTGTGGCCGACCGGTTTTCCCGCTGCTGCCTGCCCGCTGCGTCCTGAATGAAATTTTGCGCACCCGCAAGCAGTTTAGAAAATACGCTCGCCAATGCGGATCGTATCGCCGGGGCGAACTGGGGTTGTCGAGGTTAATTTATATTGATGTTCCTTGGTCTCCCCGGCCCGGCGAATATAAACCACGCGCTCATTGGCGCGATAGGTAAACCCGCCCGCCGTGGCAACTGCGTTTAGGACGGTTAACCCGTCCGTATAAGGAAAAGTGCCCGGCGTATTGACTTCACCCAAAATATAGAAAGGGCGGAAGTTCAATACTTCTGCGCTTACTTGCGGCTCATTCAAATAGCCATCCCGCAAGGCGGTTTCGATATCCCGTTGTAATTCCGTTATGGTTTTGTCGCTGGCCGCAATCTCGCCAATCAGGGGCATGGAGACGAAACCCGCCCCGTTAACCATAAATTCGCCAGAAAGATCCGGCTCACCAAAAATAATGATCCGCAAGCGATCGCCGGAGCCGAGGCGATATTCCTCTATCACATCGCCGGTGATGGTATCGCCGTCGCCCGCTTCGGCGGTGGTTTGCGGGGGCGTTTCCCTTTCTTCTGTCCATTCAGAGGTGCTTGCGCACGCGGTCACAAAGAATAAGCCTATCAAAACCCATAAAAGTCGCATTGATGTCTCCACGCCAAAAATTGCTGCTCTCTTGGGTTATACGCAAAAACCCTGCCGCTTGGAAGCATATCAGCCCTATTCGCCAAACCTCCCCTCCATGGCTCAACAATGGCCTTAATCTCTTGCTAACCTTATTTAGCCCAGTTTAGACAAAGGGCGCGCGCCAGCAGGACCGCCCGCCAGGCCCTTGCGCACCCAACGACCGGAGATGGTGATGTCCCTGTTACAATTGATTATTCTTGCGCTGGTGCAGGGGATTACGGAATTTCTGCCCATTTCCTCTTCGGCCCATCTCATTCTGGTGCCCTATTTCATGCAAGCCCCGGATCAAGGGCCGTTGATTGATGTGGCCGCCCATTTTGGTACTTTGCTGGCTATATTGCTCTATTTCAGAAAAGAAACACTGCAATTGACCCGGGGGGGGCTGGATCTTGTCACCTTCAAAGCCACCAAAGACCGCCAGCTTTTTTTGTTTCTGGCGGCGGCTACCATACCTTTGCTGGTTTTCGGGGGGCTGTTGGCTGTCTTTGATTTGGTGGATAGGTTGCGCTCGCCCATGATTATTGGCATCGCCTCAATCTTTTTTGGCTTGGTTTTATGGTGGGCTGACAAGCGGCCGGTACGGCAACAAAATGCGCCCGACAGATGGCATCCGGTGATGATGATGGGGGTGGCGCAAATGCTCTCGCTCATCCCCGGCACTAGCCGATCCGGCATCACCATGACCGCCGCCCGGGCCATGGGCTATTCACGCAAACAGTCAGCGCGTTTTTCCATGCTGATGGCGATACCAGCGATTTTGGCCTTTGCGGCCTATGCGTTTGTGGATTTGTTGCGGGCCGATGATCCGGGGCTTTTGTCCGATGCGCTCTTTGTGGCCGTCTTGTCTTTTCTTTCAGCCTTGGGGGCAATTAGCCTGTTTTTGCGGGCCATTGAGCGGATCGGGTTTTTGCCCTTCGTAATCTATCGCCTCTTGCTGGGGGTGGTCTTAATCGCCATTTCCTTCGGGTTTCTCACCCCCTAGGGCTTAGCCTTCAAGTGGGCGTGAACATTTATAACCATTTGATATTACAACATATTTTATTTTGTGGGGGGAAAGATGACAACCCTTGATTGCGGTTGAGGGCAGTTTTCCCTTGAAATGTTATATAATATCGTTTACAGTGATAAGATAACGTTTAAGTTGCGTAATCGACCCTGTTCATAGTTTTGTAGCTTCTACCTGATAGAATTCTGACCATAGGTTCCATCGGGGGATCACTCAAATAAGGCCATCACCAATTTAAGGCCAATGACAACAGGGATTGGGCGGGGCAAGGCCCCGGCGGTCCCGTCAGTGAAGGGAATTTCGACACATGCCCGTAAGCGATAAAATGACCCATGACAAAAATGCTCTCGAAGCCTTCGCTTCGCTCGGTGGCTCTCGGCTTGTTTATGTGCGCGAAGTAACCAAGGACGAGGTGATCGACGACATCACCGACGAAAATGGCGAATTGGAAATCGAAATTCCCGATGGGGCGGTGCTGTATGCCCTGCACGCGGCTGATGGCTCACGGCTTGCCCTATTAGGGGATCGGGACGTGGCCTTTGCCGCTGCCCGCCAGCACGAGATGGATCCGGTTTCGGTTCATTAGGGCTTGCTTCAGGGAGGGCTTGCTTCAGGGAGGGCCTGCTTCAGGGACCGCTTCGTTGCGCCAGTCATTCTTGTAATAATTCATCCGCCAAAAGCGTAACCTTGTTCAAAGGCTCTGCGCTGTCGCCTTCGCAATAGGCAATCAGATTTTCTGCGAGACGGACAAATTTATCCATGCGGCTTCCCGATGATGGGGACCATGTTTGTCCAGCCTTAGATTCATAGGAAAAATGATATCTAACCCCGTCGAGGCCAAACCGGTGGCCTTTAATATGACGCACTTCAAGCAAGCGCGCCTGCCATATTGATAAAACTTTTGCGGCCAATTGTGGTTCTAATTCCTTATCACAATGAGTGATTTCGATATCCTCGAAGCCCAGCCCCCAATAAGGATGTTCTTTAGCCCGTTGATAGCGTTTCTCATCCAACTTTCCCTGTTTCCAACGATCATAATCCCGCATCCGATAAGCGTGATACCAGAAATTGGTTTTGACGCGTTGGGCGCGAATGATATATTTGTCTTCATCGCGCGCAATGCTCATGGCATATTCGGGGTGAAAAGAAGGCACGGTGATGAGCGTAGCCTCTGCACCACGGATGGTGGGGTAAAATATTTTTCCCAAGCGCATCCGATACGCCAGAATATCCCGGCCATTCACGGCATAGGTGAAGACAGCATCTTCCGGCACCAGATGGTCTTGGGCCCGCAGCGGAACAATGCCGACCATGATGGCGATTAAGATACTCCCCCAGAAGCGCATATTAGTCCCTCATGCGGATAACCAGATTTCTGATCTCGCTCATATCTTCCATAGCAAAAATCACCCCTTCACGGCCTAGGCCGGAATCTTTCACCCCCCCATAGGGCATATTGTCAACGCGGTAAGAAGGCACATCATTGACCACCACGCCCCCTACATCCAGCACATCCCAAGCCCGTTGGATTTTGAAAAAGTCGCGGGTAAATAGACCTGCTTGCAGACCGAATTTGGAATTATTCACCTCTGCCAGAGCCGCTTCCCAATCAGAAAAACGCGATAGGTTGGCCAAGGGCCCGAAGGCTTCTTCGCGGTTGGCATCGCAATTTTCCGGCACATTTTCCAGCAAGGTCGCCTCTAGCATAGCGCCCTTGCGCGTGCCCCCCACCAGCAATTTTGCCCCGGCCGCCACCGCCTTTTCGATCCAGCCATGAAGCCGCTTGGCCTCGCCCTCGGAAATCATCGGCCCGATGAATGTGTTGCGGTCTTTGGGATCACCAGTGACCAGTTTTTTGGTGGCGGCTACCAATTTTGATTTCAACCGATCATAAATGGCTTCATGGATGATAATCCGTTGCACCCCAATGCAGGACTGGCCGGACTGGTAAAAGGCCCCGAACACAATGCGCTCTACCGCATCGTCGAGATCCGCATCTTGATCAACAATTACCGCCGCATTGCCGCCAAGCTCCAAGACCACTTTTTTCTTACCGGCCTTGGCCTTTAAAGCCCAGCCAACACCAGGCGAACCGGTAAAGGATAAAAGCTTCAAGCGATCATCCACGGTAAATAGGTCTGCCCCATCGCGGGTGGCGGGCAAGATGGAAAACGCCCCCTTTGGCAAATCGGTTTCTGCCAAAACCTCCCCAATAATCAATGCGCCCAAGGGGGTGCGCGAGGCCGGCTTCATTACAAATGGGCATCCCACCGCCAAGGCCGGTGCAACCTTATGGGCTGCAAGATTAAGCGGGAAATTAAACGGCGAAATAAAAGAGCAAGGCCCGATGGGCACCCGCTTCCACATGCCGCGATAGCCTTTCGCCCGTGGCGAGATGTCCAAAGTTTGCAATTCGCCGCGCAAGCGCACGGATTCTTCGGCGGCTATTTCAAACGTATCAATGAGGCGCGTGACCTCCCCTTCGGCGTCTTTGATGGGTTTGCCCGCTTCGATACACAAAGCCATGGCCAATTCATCAAACCGCTCGCGAAACCTTGTTACGCAATGCATTAAAACGGCCTTACGTTCAAAAGCCGCCATGGTTGCGCAAGGCTCTGCCGCCTCTACCGCCGCTGCAATCGCCGCATCAATAGCTTTTTCGCCCGCCAACGCCACATGGGTAACCACCTCGCCGGAATATTTATCGGTAACCGCCAAATCCTTATTGGCATAAACGGGCTCATTGGCTAGAAAATAGGGATAGGATGATTTGAGTACTGACATTGAAGAAGCTCCCACAGTGTAACGCGTTTGCGCCTTGTCGGTCTGTGCTTGCCGGGCCTTATCAGCCGAACCGCTGATAAATTGCTTTACCCGTCGCACCCGCGAAATAAATTTCTTACCCATACTGAAACCCAACCACAATTTCAGGCCAATCTATTTGGCACTTGGCTATTTGCGGAAAATCCGTTTGATGAATTTTCCACCCCCCTCGTCGCCCTCTCTCGGCGCCGAAAAAGACGGGCCGCTGAGGCGAATAGCCGCACTCAATTTTTTAATATCCTTATTGAGAATACGATCATTGTCAGAATAATCCACCGGCACCTCTACCAGATGCACCCCATTGGCATTGAGACAATGGTCTAATGTCTCGTTTAATTTGGCGGTATCTTCTACGCGATGGCCATAGGCGCCATAGCTTTCTGCATATTTGATGAAGTCAGGATTGCCATATTGCAAACCCCAATCCTTGAACCCCATATTCGCCTGCTTCCAGCGGATCATGCCATAGGAATTATCATTAAGGATAACCACCACCAGATTCATGTTCAGGCGCACCGCTGTTTCCAACTCTTGAGAGTTCATCATAAACCCCCCATCCCCACAAATCGCCATGACCTTGCGATCAGGATAGACCAGTTTTGCCGCCATGGCCGATGGCAGTCCGGCGCCCATGGTGGCCAAGGCATTGTCGAGCAAAACCGTGTTGGGGCGATGGGCCCGATAGTTGCGGGCAAACCAGATTTTATAGACCCCATTATCAAGACAGATGATGCCATCGTCCGGCATGACTTTGCGAATATCTGCAACCAGACGCTGAGGATAGACCGGATAGCGGCTATCATCGGCCCCCTCCAGAATATGGGCATCATGCTTTTCTTTCACTTTCATCATGGAATCGAAATTCCAGTGAGATTGTTTTTCCAAAGCACCATCAATTTGCCAGATCGCATTGGCAATATCACCAATGACTTCGACTTGCGGGAAATAGACCGGATCGACCTCTGCCGAGCGGAAGGAAACATGGATCACTTCGGCGCCCCCTTCTTTCATAAAGAAAGGCGGTTTTTCAATCACATCATGGCCGACATTGAGGATGAGGTCGGCTGAATCAATCGCCCGATGCACAAAATCCCCCGCCGACAGGGCCGCATTGCCCATAAAGAGCGGGTGGCGTTCGTCAATAACCCCCTTGCCTAATTGGGTGGTCACAAACGGAATGCCCGTATTTTCTACAAGCTGGGTCAACATTTTAGAACATAATTTGCGATTGGCCCCGGCACCGATAACGATGATTGGCGAGCGGGCATTCTCAATGCGCTTGACCGCCGCCATGATGGCTTTTTCTTCCGGTACGGCGCGGCGCGCCAATGATGCCTTCATGGGCCGCATATTGGTTTGTTCATCGGCAATGTCTTCGGGTAATTCCAAATGCACAGCGCCGGGTTTTTCTTCTTCGGCCAAACGAAAGGCTTCGCGCACTTTTGAGGGGATATTATCCGCTGCTACAATTTGATGGGTATATTTGGTAATCGGTCCCATCATGTCGACCACATCAAGAATTTGGAACCGGCCTTGCTTGGATTTTTTTACCGGCTTTTGTCCGGTAATCATCATCATCGGCATACCACCCAATTGCGCATAGGCGGCGGCGGTGACAAAATTGGTCGCCCCGGGCCCGAGTGTTGAGAGACACACCCCGGCCTTGCCGGTAAAGCGCCCATAGGTCGAGGCCATGAAACCGGCGGCCTGTTCATGGCGGGTGAGAATCAGCTTGATTTTGCTGGAGCGCGACAGGCTATCGAGAAAGTCGAGATTTTCTTCACCAGGAATGCCGAAGACAAATTCCACCCCCTCTTCTTCCAACGCCTGAATGAATAGATCCGATGCCTTGACCATAACCCTTAATCTCCCTCTTTAGAATAATAATCACTCTCGAAGCGCACCTTAACCAAGCTGCCCGCCCCTGTCACCTGTTCCCTTGCGCCCCCAACCCCCGAAGGGCGTAAAAATATTGGGCAAAAAAAGCCTGTTTTTACTCTGGTTTTCCCCGCTATAGCGGTTATGAGGGGGGAGGCAATCAACCAAGAGGGACAGGATGGAGACGCCGGACCAAAGATTGGCCAGAAATTTTCGCGAGCGGATGCGCGTTGGCGATCTCCCGCCAAACCGTCTCGGGTTGCGGGCTCGTGACATCGGCATTGGCAAGGCCCAACTGTTCCATATTTTTGAAACCCAACTCATGTCGCGCCAGCTTGACTATATGGCACGGCGCCTTGGGCGCGAGAAGCGCGGCTTTTATTCCATTGGCTCCGCCGGCCATGAGGGCAATGCGGCACTGGCCCATATGCTGCGCCCGACCGATATGGCGTTTTTGCATTATCGCTCCGGCGGTTTTTTAATCGAGCGCCAGCGCCAATGCGAAGGGGCAACACCTCTATGGGATATGGCCCTGTCTTTTGTGGCGTCCAGCGAAGACCCGGTGTCTGGCGGGCGACACAAGGTTTTAGGGGCGCTTAATGCTTGTGTGCCGCCGCAAACCTCGACCATTGCGTCCCATTTACCGAAAGCCTTTGGCGCGGCCTTTTCCATTCCGCTGGCCCGCAAGCTGGGTAAAAAAGATTGCCCGCTGCCCCATGATGGGGTGGTGGTTGCCAGCTTTGGCGATGCGTCGGCCAATCACTCTACCGCTGTGGGGGCGATCAATGCCGCGGCCAACACTGCCTTTCGTCACTATCCGCTACCGCTGATTTTAATGTGCGAAGATAATGGCATTGGTATTTCCGTGCCCACCCCGTCGGGCTGGATCGAGGCCAATTACAAAAATCGCGCGGGCCTGCATTATATCAGCGGTGATAGTTTGGAAATGCTTGACGCCCTGCGCGCCGCCAAGGAGGCAGAACATGTCGCCCGCCAACAGCGCCGTCCGGTTTTTCTACATCTGGCCACGGTGCGTTTGATGGGCCATGCGGGCTCTGACCATGAACTATCCTATCGCACCAGAGAAGATATTGAAGCGGCCGAGCGCGAAGATCCGCTGGTGAAATCCGCCCGCACCCTGATCGAAGAAGGGGTTTGTTCGGCTGAGGATATTCTGACACTCGACACCCAGCTAGAGGCCCGGATTAACCGCATTGCTGAACAGGCCTGCACCAGACCAAAGCTGGAAACCGCCGACGATGTAATGAAGGCAATCATACCTGATCCGGCCCCGGCAACCGCTGAACCGGAACCTGACGAGCCCGCGCGCAAACGGTTTGAAGACAAAGAACAACGCGCCCTTTCCACCCCCCAACATATGTCGCGCCTGATCTCACTGGCGCTTGCGGATATTATGGCCAGCGACAAGCGCACAGTGCTGTTTGGCGAGGACAATGCCAAAAAGGGCGGTGTTTATGGGGCCACCACCAAGGTGCAGGAAAAAATTGGCCGGGCCCGCGTGTTCGATACGATTTTAGATGAGCAATCCATTCTCGGCCTCGCCATTGGCATGGCGCAAAACGGATTTATTCCGTTTCCGGAAATACAATTCCTAGCCTATGTGCATAATGCGGAAGATCAGATTCGCGGTGAAGCCGCCACCCTGCCCTTTTTCTCCGATGGCAAACTTGCAAACCCCATGATTATTCGCATTGCCGGGCTTGCCTATCAGCGCGGGTTTGGCGGACATTTTCATAATGATAATTCAATCGCTATTTTTCGCGACATTCCCGGTATCATTCTGGCGGTGCCATCGCGCGGCGATGATGCGGTAAAAATGTTGCGCGAAGCCTATCGGCTGGCGGCCTCTGAGCGTCGGGTGGTGATTTTTCTCGAGCCTATCGCCCTTTACGGGATCAAGGATTTACATGAAGAAGGCGATGGGGGGATGAGCTTTGTCTATCCGCCTTCAGACCAAATCATCGCCCAAGGCGAGATAGGCGTAGAGGGCAAAGGCCAAGATGTGGCGATTATTTCTTATGGCAATGGGGCCTATCTTTCTCGCCGGGCGCGGGCCCGTTTGGAACAAAACCACCCTATCGCCACCCGTTTGATTGATTTGCGTTGGCTTTCCCCCCTGCCCATGCAGGCGATCCTCAAAGCCATAAAGGGGGCAAAGTCAATTTTGATTGTTGATGAATGCCGCCAAACCGGCTCTCTTAGTGAAGAGCTGTTCACCCGCCTTAAAGAGCAGGGGGTAAGCCAACCCATCTCTCGCATCACCGCCAAAGATAGTTTTATTCCCCTGGGGGCTGCGGCCTATCATGTGCTGCCCTCAGAGCAAGAGATTATCGACGAGACCGTGGCGCTGGCGAACAAGACGGGAGGCAAAAAATGACCCGGCAAAGCGCTCTTTTGATTGCCCCGGGCCGGGGCACCTATGGCAAGCCAGAGCTTGGCTATTTGGCGCGCCACCATCAAAACAAGCATGACTTCTTCGCTCTCATTGATGATTTTCGTACGGCCCATGGGCGCACACCCATTCTGGCATTGGACGGGGCCAAAAACTATGCCGCCTCGCGCCATGCCAATAGTGAAAATGCGTCTGCGCTGATCTATGCCTGCGCGTTGGCGGATTTTCTCGATATTGACCAAGACAAGTTCGACATTGTTGCCGCCACCGGCAATTCCCTCGGCTGGTATTTGGCCCTTGGGGCCAGCGGGGCACTGTCGCCGGAAAATGCCATCCGGTTGGTGGACACGATGGGGGCCTTGATGGAAAAACACGGGGTTGGCGGGCAACTGGTCTATCCGCTTACCACTAACAAGTGGCAACCGGACCCGGCCCGCGCCAGCGCTGTGGAAGACGCCCTTACCCATGCCCGCACCAAGGGCGCGGCTTTTCGCTCCATCAATCTGGGGGGGATGAGCGTTTTGGCGGGAGATGAGGCGGGGCTGGCCGGCCTAGAACAAGCCTTGCCCCCGGCCGATGAGCGCTATCCTTTTCGGTTGGCCCGCCATGCGGCTTTTCATACCCCCCTGCTGGCACCGGTGAGCCAGATGGCGGTGGAGGCCCTGCCCGCCACCCTGTTCCAAGCCCCTCAATTTCCCCTGATTGATGGGCGTGGTGAAATTTGGCAACCCATTGCTTGCGATACCCACGCATTGCACCGCTATACGCTGACGCGGCAAATTACCGAGACGTATAATTTTACCGCTTGCGTGGAAGTGGGCTTGAAAGAATTTGCGCCGGATCGGTTGATCATTTTAGGACCCGGCACCACCATGGGGCCGCCAGTAGCGCAAATTCTAATCGCCAATCGCTGGCAGGGGCTGGCCAGTAAGCAAGATTTTATTGAGAGACAAAAACAAGACCCGCTGGTACTGGCCATGGGCATGGAAGACCAGCGGGCGCACGTGGTAACATAATTGTTCGCCAGTGAAAATTATTCACCCGTGAGATTGTAGATTTTCAAACGCCCTTCGGCATTTAATTTTTCGTGCAACCATGGCATGGCCTGTTTGGCCTGATCCAACAGGGTAAAAGGGGGGTTGATCACCAGCACACCCGCCGCTGTCATGCCGCGCACCGCCCCATCCTGTTTCAACCCTTGTTCGATGCGTAATAT